>JAQXUJ010000001.1 GCA_029219925.1 Clostridiales bacterium
TCAATGGGATAATGTGAGCCGTCAAACATAATTGATGAAAAGCCTGCTTCGATGCACTTGTATGCGCCTTCATAGGAGCCATGGTCAAGGTGAAGCGCTACGGGAACGGTAATGCCCATTTCCTCAACCATCGCTTTAACCATTGCCGAAACAGTCTTAAAGCCTGTCATATATTTGCCTGCGCCTTCGGATACGCCAAGAATTACCGGTGAGTTATTCTCCTGGGCTGTTTGCAGAATGGCCTTTGTCCATTCTAAGTTGTTGATGTTGAACTGACCAACGGCATACTTGCCGGCAACGGCCTTGTTTAACATATCTGTTGCTGAAACTAACATAAAAGTTTCCTCCTTTAATAATTAATATATTTATCAATCAAGTACAATGGCACTTGCATTTAATAACTCGTTAAGTGCTTCACGGCTTGCGGGAATATCCTTTTTGTTGCCGCATTCACGGCAGTAAAGGGAAACATTTTCGTTATCAATTTCAATGGCAATCGCACGGCTGCCGCAGCTGCACGAAACATTGCCATCCTTGGCAAGCTCGTTAATTCGCTCAACCTCGTCAAAAATAATACCGAGTTCATCACTTATGGAATATTCGTCATTCATTTCCACAAGCATTTCTTCCTGATGCTCAATTTCATTTTTTACCGCATCACGTTCGCCGATGAAAAGAATACCCAGACCGGTTTCGGGACAGTGCAGCACAAAAAATTTACTCTGCCAAAAGGTTATTTTCTGAATGTTGAAGGTGTGCGGCTCATCGCACAGCGGACAATCGATAACAATGGTGTACTTATCTTTTTTAGGCGTAACCGCAATACAATGCTCGCCGCATGCATCGTTGGCGCATAAAAGCTCTGTGCCGTCCCTGCCCGAAAAATCAAAAAGGTTAAATTCCTTTATGGCAATTGACGAACAATAGGGACATATATAACCGATAGATTTTTTAAATTCTTTTATCATATCAAATTCCAATCTTATTTTCGCGCGCCCAGTAGAACAGATATTGCTGTGCAAATCCGCCCAAGGCACCGAATTTGTTTTCTGCCAGCTGCGCAATTATTTCCTTTGACTGCTCGCTGTCAAAGTAGCAGTATTCCATTATGCGCTTAATCCATACGTCGATGGGGAAGCTGGAATATTTTTTTAGGCTGAATAAAAGTACGCAGTCTGCAACCTTATTTCCCACGCCGGACAGCTTTAAAAGTTCAGTTTTTGCATATTCCGCCGAGGCATTTTTTAAACATTCCGGGTCAATTCTGCCGTCGTTAACGGATTTTGCGGCATTTAATATGTATTTATCCCGAAAGCCCGCCTTAATTACCGACAGGTCGGACAAATCAAGCTGTGCCAGTCTGTCCGGAGATGGAAAGGAATAAAAGGTTTTGCCCATATACTCGATTTTGTCGCCGAAAGCGATGCACAATTCATTAATAATTTTCTTTATTCTCGGAATGTTGTTGCTTGCCGAAATGATAAAGGAAATCAGGCATTCAAAGGGCTCCTGATTTAAAATCCGTATTCCACCGCCGAAGGATATGGCTTCTTTCATAACCGAATCGGCAGAAAGAGTATTTTTAATTTTGCCGTAATCCCTGTCCGCATCGAAATAATCCCGCCAGACGGTATCCCAGTCATGCATGGACGTATTGTGAAGAACAATATTGCTGCCGCTTTCGGTAATATACAGCGGATGTCCGTATGCGACGCCGATAAAGCCGTCGTCGAACCTGTCCCAGCGGAAGCATTGACCGCAGTCAAAGGTTTGTTCTAAATTGAAGTCCTGTACATTTTCCAGAACCAAATCGGTATTTTTTTCATAAATTTTCATAACAATAATAGTATAGCATAAATTTGGCGCATTATCAATAATTTTATAAAAAATTATGAAAAATAATAGACAAACAGTGATTTTATGGTATAATATAGGTAGGGATTAACCGGCAGGCTGTCGTGAAATGTATTTTTTGAAGGATTGCCGGTGCAATCTTATATTTGAAAGGAATGGTTTAAATGACGGACAAGGAAGCATATAAAAAGCTGGCATATAAAACGCGGAATGTCTACACGGTTTTAACACCGGACGAGAAGCGTTATATGCTGGATATGTGTGATGAATACAGAAAATTTCTGGATAACGGTAAGACCGAACGTGAATGTGTAAAGGAAGCAATATCCATGGCGGAGGCAAACGGTTTTGTACCCTTTAAATCAAAGGACAGCTTAAAGCCGGGTGATAAAGTCTATATGGTAAACCGAAAGAAAAATATTCTTCTTGCGGTAATAGGCGCGGAGGACGTGACCGAGGGAATTAATATTGTGGGTGCGCATATCGACTCGCCCAGACTTGACCTTAAGCAGAACCCCCTTTATCAGTCCAAGGAAATGGCGCTTTTAAAAACGCACTACTACGGCGGAATAAAGAAGTATCAGTGGACGGCAATGCCTCTTGCGATTCACGGCGTGTGCTATACAAAGGACGGGGAACAGGTTGAAATTTGTATAGGAGAAAAGGATGACGACCCGGTATTCTGCATTACTGACCTTCTGCCGCATCTGTCCCAGGAGCAGATGTCTAAAAAGCTGGGTGAGGCAATCGAGGGTGAGGCTCTTAATATTCTTATCGGCGGTATGGGTGTAAATGACAGCGATATTGATGACAGCGTAAAATACAAAATACTTAACATTCTGAGCATCTCTTAC
>JAQXUJ010000002.1 GCA_029219925.1 Clostridiales bacterium
GGCTGCCTCGCCCGTGAGGAGCTGCGGACAAAGCTGGGGCGTGAGCCGACTGTTGAGGAAATATCAAATCAATGCGGGATATCGGTGGAGGAGCTTGTGGAATCCTTTGAAGCCACGGCGGCGCCCGAGTCGATAAGCCGCGATGCTTACGAAAATTCGAAGGAAAATATTGAGGACAGGCTTAAATCAGATGACGATGAGGAAAAAATTGTGCAAAAACTGTTTGTGGACGGGATTTTATCGCAGCTTAAACCGCGTGAGAGACAGATTTTGGTGCTGCACTACTTTAAAGGAAAAACTCAGCAGGAAATTGCGCCCATTGTAGGCGTTTCGCAGGTGCAGGTGTCGCGGATTGAAAAGAAGGTATTTGAAAAAATCAGACAGTCGGAAGGACTGTAACGCCGCAGAAGGAATTATGGACTTCAATTATATGATTGGCTCCGGGAGCAAGAGAAAGCCACAGATCGAAAATGATTTTGCCACGACTGTCAAGGAATATTATCTGCCGGCTTCCGGAATCAACAGAAAATTTTCTGGATGTATCCTTTTGAAGTATCTGAAAAGGGTATGTGACACCATCGATATGTACCGATATTGCCGGGCTGTCGGTCATATTTGTGACGGATATATTCGCGGTCATGTTTTCACCTCCTACATTATAATATGTGGTTTACATAATAAAAGTGCCGCTTGCGTGTTGCAGCGGCATTTTTATAAACAGTTCTTATATTGTCTCGAAAAATCCGGACTTTCTGAATTATTTGTCCGTTAAGCCCAAGATATAGTCGGAAGAAACGTTATAAAGTTTTGTAAGCTTAATCAGCATAGATACAGGAATTTCACGAACCCCACGTTCGTATCGTGCGTATACCTGACGATTACACATGAGATAATCCGCAACCTGCTGCTGAGTTAAATCATTGTCTGTTCTTAAATCATAAATTCTTTTGAAATACATTAAAATCACCTCTTGACCTCAATGTTACAATATGGTACTATAACATTATAAGGCTGGTATCGTTTGGTAACATAAAGTGATGTTAATAAGGCTTTTTCATATAAATAAGCCGCCTCAAATTTTTGAGACGGCTTCAATTTTCATATTAACCCCGCACAGACCGTAGACAAGACCTGATTTCTTACCTGCAAAAGCAGGTGGGTTATCTCCTTCCTGAATTATATGTCCACTGGCAGTTCCCAAAGGAAAAGGAGGCGTATATGCCGCAGGAAGCGTCGAAATCCCGTATAAGATGTGTTGGTAAAAAATATAGGCTTTATACGTGAATCGCAGGGTTCTTATGTAATTATCATATCACATAAGAATACATTTTTCAATAGCTTTTTTAAATTTTTTTATTCGTCCTCGCCGTACATCTCCTCGTCACGGCGAACAAACTCATCAAATGCTGCCTGAAGCTCATTCTCATCCTCAACCATAACAAGCTCAGCGTCATCACCCTCGCCTTCGACGCGCATAATTACGACCTCATCCGACTCGTCGGCACTGCCCTCAATAACCTCGACCATTGCAAAATAGGTGGCGCCGTTAAATTCGTAAACATCAATGACCATAAATTCAACAGGATTGCCTTGTTCATCTTCCAAAATCAAAATATTTTCGTCCATAATAAACTCCTTCTTCAATATTATACTTAAAAAAACATGAAATATGCCTTAACATTATTTTAATATAAAACCTGTCTGCTTGTCAACTGTTATTTTTCGGACTGTTCAAATATCCTTCCAAAATCAGACATGCGGATAGGGTATCGATAACGCCCTTCCTATCCTTTCCTCGCGTATTTGTTTCGTTTAAAAACCGCGACGCGCCTACTGTTGTAAGACGCTCGTCCCAAAAAATGATTTCTCCGGAAAAAATTTCTTTTAACCTGTCGGCAAATTCATAGGTTGCCTCTGCGCGGAAGCCAAGGCTGCCGTCCATATTCTTTGGCAGTCCCACAACAATTTTTTTGGGCGCATATATTTTTATAATTTCGTCAAGCTCGGCAATAAGCTTGTCGAATCCGCGGTTTTTTATTGTTCCTACGCCTTGAGCGGTCCAGCCCATTGCGTCGCTTACCGCAACGCCGACCCTTGTGTCGCCGTAATCTATTCCAAGTATT
>JAQXUJ010000003.1 GCA_029219925.1 Clostridiales bacterium
GGGGTTTTTCGGGTCAATATTCATGATTTCAAAATAAAGCAGTGCAAGAACATCCGCTATCGAAAGCGAACCGCCCGGATGTCCCGATTTTGCACTGTATACTGCCGTCAAAGCATTTTTCCTTATTTTATTTGCTATTACTGAAAGCTCTGTTTTTCTCTTTACGTCCATTTTTCTTCCTTTCATAAATTAGAAATACTCGCTGCAAACTTCTTTTACCGGCGAAAAATCAGTTCGGCGTTGTTTCAGTATCCACTCCATCAAATCACGGTTTTTATATGCTTCATAAATGCCGTCATTATGTCCGAAACCGTCAAGCACTACAAGCTCAGCCGTGCCGCCTTTGGCGATTATATTTTTCAGCATTAATTCGGAATTAACCAATTCAACCACATCATCCTTATTTCCGTGATATGCTTTAACCGGTGTATTCAACAATTTTTCCGACCGCCATTGCATTCCGCCACCGCAAACAGGTGCGATTGCGGAAAAGAAGTTCGGATATGTAATCCCCATTTCCCAAGTACCGTAACCGCCCATACTTGACCCGGTTATGCATATTCTGTCTTTTTTTATTCCGTAATCTTCCGCTACCTTATCGATTAACAGCTTCACATCCGTCACAATATTGTTCCAGACAAATTGTGACGGGCATTGCGGGCAAAGCACCACTGCCGGGATCTCAGCATTTTCATTTTTTATCAGGTACGGTACACCATGCCTTTCTACGTGTTCAAGCTTATCACCGCGTTCTCCCGCACCGTGCAAATACACCAAAAGAGGCATTTCCGCGGACATATTTTTCGGAATATACAACATATGTCCGAGCATTGAACCGTCTTGTTCAACCATTAATCTTTTCATTTTTGTATTATATCCTCCGCAACGGCAATTGCCGCAAAATCACCGATAGAGTCGCCCAGTGCCGCCGGCACAATCTCGCACACCTCTCTCGCACACGGCAGCGTTTCGCGGTCGATTACCGCCTGCATTTTATCCCGCAAAAGCTCGCCGCTGCGTTCAAACACACTGCCGATTACGATTTTCTGCGGATTTAAAATATCTATCAATATCGAAAGTCCCGCACCGAGCTTTTCCGCGCATATGTCATACACGCGCACCGAGTCCGCGTCTCCTGCTTTCGCACAATCAGCGATTTTCTTGGCGGTAATGCTTTCAAGTTCGCCGTAATTTGCACAAAATGCCGTCTTTTTGCCGCATTGCAGTCTTTCACGTGCGACCATCTTCCCTATCTCGGCAATCCCGCCTCCCGAGCAAAAGCCCTCGAATGACCCGGCTTTTCCGTAGCCGACCGGACCGTAGTCGGAAATCCTGATATGACCGACTTCGCCAGCCATATCGTTTGTTCCGGCATACAGTCTGCCGTCCAGAATGAGTCCTGCTCCCAATCCTGTTCCGAAGGTCAGAAAAATCATATTTTCCGTACCTCTTCCCGCACCGTACTTCCACTCGGCGAGTGCACATGCATTTGCGTCATTCTGAATACTTACCGGCACTTTGAACCGCTCCTCCAGCATTTTCACAATCTCAATATTATCCCAGCCCGGCAAATTCGGCGGCGACATAATCACGCCGCGCTTTGAATCGAGCGGACCGCCGCAGGATATGCCGATTGCGTCATTTGCACCGAGCTTTTCGACTGCGGATATTATGTTTTTAATCGTTTCATCAACCGTCGTGGTTTCAAATTTAATCTTATCGGCGATGCCGTTTTCATCGCCGACAATCACCGCGCACTTCGTGCCGCCTATATCAATTCCCGTCAGCATATTTTAACTCCTTTTCGGAACGCTTTCCCAGTCCTTCAAAAACCGTTCTATGCCTGCGTCGGTCAATGGGTGACAAATCATCTGACATATTACTTTATACGGAATTGTCGCGATATGCGCACCTGCCAGCGCCGCGTCAACAACGTCCTCCGGGCTTCTGATACTTGCCGCGATTATCTCGGTCTTAATTCCGTGAATTTCGAATATTTCCGCGATATCCTCTACAATCGAGATACCGTTTTCGGATATATCGTCAAGTCTGCCTATAAAGGGACTGACATACGTTGCTCCCGCTTTTGCGGCAAGCAATGCCTGAGCGGGGCTGAAAATAAGCGTAACATTGGTGTTTATACCGAGGGCGGACAGCTTCTTCACCGCTTTGAGTCCTTCGGAAGTTATCGGAATTTTTATTACTATGTTCTTATGTATCTTTACAAGCTCCTGTGCCTGTGCCACCA
>JAQXUJ010000004.1 GCA_029219925.1 Clostridiales bacterium
GGCGAAAAGTATGACATCGGACTGGGTAATAACCTGTCAAGAACGCTGACAAGCGATTTGTCTATGCTGGCAAGCCCGGCACTTGTGCCGCTGTTTGCACGCAAGTACCGGAATAAGAGCCTGAAGGAATATCGCAGACGCGAGCCGGAATATAAAGGCAAAGGCGACGTGATTGTGTGCTTTGATGAGTCAAGCTCAACCTTTGGTGAAAACAGTGCATACGGTATGGCACTTGCTATGGTATTGTATGAACTGTGCAGGGTAAACCATACGAATTTCGCACTGGTGCATTTTGCAAAGAATACGAAAACCGACTTTTTCCCAAAAGATGAACCGGTACCCGGCGAACGGCTGATGTCCTGTGCCGAAACCTTTCTTTCGGGCGGGACAAGCTTTGACAATGCCGTAAAAGCTGCGATTGAGGTGGCAGCAAAGATGGATAAGCCGGATATTGTGTTCATAACGGACGGCGAATGCAGCTTATCGGATAATGTGCAGACAGAGCTTGAAAAATTCAAAGCCGGCACGGGTGCAAAACTTACGGGAATATTGCTTGATAAAGGCAGCTGCTTTGAGTTTTCGCTCGCACGGTTTTCCGATAAGGTTTATCGCACAAGCGAGCTGTTAAAGGAAACAATTGCGGAAAAATTAATAGAGGAGGGACTATGATGAAATATATTGCATCCATTATCGAGATGTTGCAGCACGATATCCCGGTTGAGGCTGACAGTGAGGAAGAAGCCTTGGATATCATTGAGGATGGGTGGTATAATGGAAAATATGTTTTAGACAGCGGCGATTTTGTAGATGTCGATATGTATATTCGGAAAGTGGAGGAGTAATTATGTTTTATAAAGTGTTATTTTTGCTGACGTGTATGGAATTAATAAGACGTGTACGCAGCTTTATCAGGGAAAACGTTGTTGTAAATGACGGCAAGACAGAGCTTGAAACGGGTGCCGTTATATCGGTCGGATTATCCGTGCTGTTTTATATGATGGTACTGTGCATATGCTTTGCACCGTCAATGCTTTTTGGAAGAATTGTGTGAAAAATACGCGGTGCATCTCACCTTTTTTCAAGACTCGGAGTATACTCATACGCCGTCATCTTTCAAAAAGGCAATCTGCCGGGCGTCTTTTCCCTACTTAAATTTGTGCCGTATTTGCGGCGGAACGGAGATTAATATGAAACCTGTGAAAAAAATTATAGGACATTTTGCTTATGAGCCGGCGATAGGTAAAAGGCTGGTTATCTATGTAGATAAGGACGTGCTTTGGACCTCGGCGGTGGCAGATGTCAGAAACAGAACCGATACGGGAATTGAAGTTGAAACGAGGAATACCGTGTACGTGGTTACATTTGATGGCGAACCGATACGGTACGCGGGGTAAGAGGAGTAACATATGAAACAAATAGGAAATCTTGCAGCGGCAGCGGCGTCGCATAAGAACTGTCATCTGGAAATATCAGACGGCAGGGCGCGGGTGAGGGTAGCCTCTGACGATGTGAATGTCACATTATCGTGCGATGTGTGGAACGATGACGCGATACGAAATATCGTCTCATACATAAACTTCGGCGCAGTTGCATAAAAAAGAAAAAGAAGTCATATATCACCTGTGGGTGGTGTGTGACTTCTTTTTGTATACTCTTATTAAAATTCACTGCATAGGAGAAAATCCGCGATGTGCATGGTCTTTATACCCTCATAATTTCCGCCGGCGAAACTGTCGGTAGTCAAAAGATATTTTGGATAGTTGTCACGTATTTCAAGCAATCTGCTGTATTCCCGCTGTTCGGTATCCTGCGATGATATTTCCTTAGTGACCTGAACATAAATTTTTTTCGATTGTCTTTGGGCGATAAAATCAATTTCACCATCGTGTGTTTTACCGATGTTTACCGAATATCCGCGTCTGCACAGTTCAATATAAACTACATTTTCGAGCATAGCAGCGACAGAGGTTTGCGTGTACCCCAGTACACTGTAACGCAGAGATGTGTCTGCGATGTAGAACTTTTCCTGCGTTTTTAAGAGTTCTTTCCCCTGAATATCGTATCGCGAGCAGCGGTGAAGTATATATGCACTCTCCAGCTTTTCAAGATAACTGTAAACCGTTTCGTTATCAATTGTCCTTTTTTCGGATTTTAAATAGTTGGATACTGATTTTGCCGAAAATGTCTTGCCGACATTATCAAAAGCAAATTTTACAATGCGTTCCAGCTGATCCACCTTGCGGACCTGATTGCGTTTGACGATATCCGAAAAAACCGTAGAGTTATATATATCCCGTACGATGGTGTATATCTCGTCCTCGGAATAACGCTGCAAGTGCGTTGCGGGGAATCCGCCGAGTCTGATGTATTCAGCCAGTTCATCACGCGGCTCCCTTAACTCCGAGTATGTTTTTTTAAAGGTCAGATATTCGGAAAAGGATAGCGTGTAAATGCGAAAAGCGATATATCGTCCGGTAAGATAGGTTTCTATTTCCGATGACATCATACGCGAATTTGATCCGGTCACGTAAATATCGACATCATAATCTGCCGCAAGTGAGTTTATAACCTTTTCCCAGTTCTTTATTTCCTGTACTTCGTCAAGAAAAAGGTATGTTTTTTTACCGTTGCACAGACGTCCCTTTATATCGTAAAACATTTCTTTTGCCGACATACCTTCATACTCCATAGAATCAAAACGGTAACTGACAATCTGTTCATCTGCCGCCCCTCTTTTTTGAAGTTCACGCATAATCATTTTCAGAATGGTTGATTTTCCGCAGCGTCGTATCCCGGTCAATATTTTAACAAACGGTGCATCTGCATAACGCATAATCATATCAACATACATGGGTCTGTTTATCATTTCAAACACCTCCGCTTATGTATATTATATCGCAATACTTATATTATGTCAATAGTTTTGCGATTATATCCGCAAAAGCAATAAAGATTAAATTTGTTTGCGGTGGTGTATGGCTGCTTTTTGTTTGAAAAACCTTGAAAAAAGTAATAATTTGTAGTATAATACCTTTTGTCGGTCTAAGCCGATAAAGGCTAAACATCTTAACGGTGTTTACACCGGCGGTTATGCCCCTGCTTATATATTCACAGGCAGAAATGCCGAGTTTATGGAAGGGGGTATGCTTATGAAAAGTAAGCATTGTACTTATGGCAAAAAAGCTGCTTACAGCACTTTTTGTAGTTATCATACTTATGATAATATTCCCCATAAACGCACAATAGCCGCCCTCTGCTACAGGTCGGCTATTGCATAAATAGTCTTTCTTGAGGCATAACCGTTTGGTGTTTTGCCTTTTTCTATGAATATTATACCGCACGGATGTGTTTTTGTCAACAGCTGTGCGGAATTTTTTGAGAATACGGAGGAAATGGATATGCACGGGATAGTTATAGCGGTAAATTCCGGCGTCGGACTGCGGCTTGTCGGCGGTTTGGGACAGTACGTAAGCCGGTTTGAGGACGCGATGAATTTCGCGGACGAAATAGACGCATACCGTTACATAGAAAAGCACGGACTGGAAAAGTTCGCGTCGGTAAGAAAAATTAAAAAATCCGCTATGGAATTTTGTCACCCGTAATGGACAGTGACGAAAAAATACTGTAAAATAGCCTTGTAAAGATGGTAAGCAGTTAAGAATGTAAGCAGTTAAGACGGTTTTTAGGAAAAGATGTATCCTTGGGGATACGTCTGCCCGAAAACCGTCTTTTTTCATTTTTACGAGATAAAAACCAAACAGCGGCACTAAAGCACACGAGCAAGAAAAATATTTTTGTTTGTGTGCTTTTTTGTATAAAATTTTTAAAGGAGGAGAAACAAATGAATTTCAAACTGACAGACAGGCAAAGGGAATTTGCAGAACAGAACCACCATATCTTAGAGGATTTTCTGAGATGCCGACACCTGCCGCAGGAAGAATTTTACGATGTGGTAGTGTTCAGGTTTTTGAGGGCGGTCAAGCAATATGACGAGCGAGAGGATTTAAAAGCGTATAGCTTTAAAACCGTTGCGAAGAATCATATGCGGTCGGCACTTTCCGGGTATTTTGCAAGGAAAAAGAGAGAGGGGACCGTTCTGAGCCTTGATTACCCGCTGACGGATACGCTGACTTTAGCGGACGTAATCCCGGATAAAGCGGATATGAGCGAGGAAATCTGCCGAAAACTCAGCCGAAGAAATTATCGGCTTTCACATATATCACCACAGCCTGCGTCTATTTACAAGATGGCGGCATAGGGGGTGGTAGATTCAGAGTTTATTCGGAAGTTTTCAGTAAGAACAAAAAGAGAAAAAGGAGAAAAAAATATGATAGAGAACAATAATTTAAATTTTTTTGATGAAAACTGCGGACTGGACTTAGGCGGCGGCTTTGATGATGCCGATAATCCGTTTGACGGAATGTTCGGTGATGATGTGACGGAGGAAAAGCAGCCCGATGTGCAGCCGGACGCGGAACCAAAAGCGGAAGATGCACCGGCAGAGCCTATACCGGAACCGCCGGCAGCAGAAGAAAAACAGGAAGAAGTCAAGGAGGATAAAAATGACCTACAAACCGAGGTATCTGAGGAAAAATCTGATGCCGAAAAAGTATCAGAGCCGGAGCCGGAAAATCCTTTTGAGGCAGCAGTTGCCGCAGCAAAGGAAAAGAAGGCAGATGAAATTAAAAGCGGCTTAAAGGATAAGCTGCCGGTATTCGTTTACGGAAAGGCTAATGAGGAAATAGCCGACCCGTCGATTACCTTTGATAAGCTCAGATACGAAAAAGCCGATGATTTTCCCGAATTGGACGATGGAACGGCTGTCAATTGGAAGGTGGAATACGGAAGTGTATCAAAAACGATTAAGGATCCGAAAAAGACCACAATTGCAAGCGTAAAAAAGGACATTGAAAACTCTAAAAACTTCACCGATGCACTGGCGAAGAAAAAGAAAGAAGAAGATATAGTCTGCAAGGTCACACCGACCGTTGCGGCAAAGAAAAAGGGACTTGCGGAAAATTACAAAGCTGCGTGTGACAGTATCGAGGACGCCGTTGAAACAAAAAAAGCGATATGCTATGTTCCGTCCGATGACGGGAATGTGTATGAGGTGCGGAACACGGACGCAGGCGTTTTTGTCGCAAAGGCAAACAGGGCAAATGTGTATAAAAAGGTCAGAGCCGGGTTTATCCCGGCTTTGCCGAAAATTCCTGCGAAAATTCTGGAAGAGCTTATCGCATTTTTCAGAAACTACATAACGGATAAGCACGCAGATGAGGCAATGGCAATAATCTACTGGTCGAAAAAAGATGAAAAGTATGAGGTGTTTATCCCGCAGCAGAGAGTAACAACGCATAGTGTATATGCGACTATGCCGGAGGTTGAGGACGATAACTATACACCGGTTATGGAAATTCACTCGCATAATAAAATGAACGCGTTCTTTTCGGAGATAGACAATGAGGACGAAAAAGCTACGCGGATTTATGCGGTAGTCGGAAATCTTGACATGCTCTTTCCGAGAATTAAAATGAGAATCTCAGTCGGCGGTAAATTTGTAGAGGTTAATCCTGCCGATGCGTTTGAAATGCCAAGCGGTACATTTCCGCAGGAGTGG
>JAQXUJ010000005.1 GCA_029219925.1 Clostridiales bacterium
ATTTTCTCGGTTTCTGTAAATTTCTTTTGATATATGAAAGCTGCTGACCTATAGCTTTGCGTAATTTCTTTGCCGTTCCCCGTAATATGAAGCTCATCTATAACTTTCTCGGTTATTTCACGAGCTTCATTCAACAGCTCAGTGTCCTGCGGGTACTTAATTTGCGAAGGAGCACATGTTGCATCAACTATCATTGTATTCTGTATAGCCACAGAAAAATTGAAGATATGCATTTTCCTGAATCTGCAATGCAACCTCTTCATCGGAATAACCGTATTCAGCTTATATAATACACGCTCCGAGTACAAGTGGAAGTGGTTATGCAACATTTCCCTTGCACTTATTATACCATAAACATCTCGAAAAGTCAGTAGTTTGGCCAATTTTTATTTATTCAGTAGGCGTTAATTACTCTCTGACACCTACACTTTTATGGTACTAAAAAGACAGCAATTTCTGTTATGGAAACTGCTGTCCTCTTTATCGTATTTATTTGTATTGTCTCCTGTTCGTATCTAAGAACAAATGGAGCGTCATACATATTGTCCACGATTTCTATCTTTCTTGTACGAAACAGATGCCACTGTTACTCGTATATTTACTAAGGTTAAATTCCGCAAGTCTTATGTGTTTTCGGTCTATCGTATACGACATTGCCAGCTCCCCGCCGCCGAAATACTGAACAAAGGGATAGAAACAGCTCGTGTGCATATGCGCAGACAGCACAACAGCGCTGTCTGCAATATTTTCGGTATCTACACAAATTATACCAATATGCTCACGATCTATCGGAGCGTGGAACAGATACAGTTTACCTTTATAAACGATAAAATCCGCTCTTGACTGACAGTCCTCCACCAGCACCGGTGTTTCCCATGTTTTATTTACTAAATCATACACTGTCAGAAACCCGTATTTTGACTCGTAATGCTGCCTTACAAAATAATAGCATTTATCCCCTATTACATAAGTTGCATTTTCCCAAATAGAGTCATTCGGAAAATCAGGCTCGGAAACATATTCCCATGTCACAAGATCCCTGCTCTTTATAATACAGGTGAAATCACCGCTGTATGCACCCGTATAGTAAAAGACCTCTCCGTTTTCCTCACGCTTTGAAAGCTTTTGCATAATCCCTATATCGCTGTACATTTTTTTGAAGCTTATGCCGTTTTCTCTCAGTGCGCTCTGTATCCCGCTTGTGCTGAAATCGTTTATCACTTCTCCCGCCTTAAAGCGGTTTACCCTGATTTCTCCCAGCTCACGGGTTGATATTGTATACGGGCAGTATAAACGGTAATAATTACCTTCAATGTTTGCCGTCCACATAATATAGATCGTATCTTCGTCCTTCTGCATTAAAATGGTATCATAAACCATATTGACCTTTCGTCCGCCGCATATATCTCCCACAGTCTGAATGTCTATAAAGGTTTTGTTCTCCAAATCGTTTACCGGGCAGTATACGAACCGTGCGGTCTGATTGTTCGGATCCTCTGACGGCTCCTTGGTGTTTGCATAATATGTAATATAAATTACATCATTTATTACCACGAATGTAGAAACATGAGCCATAAGATCACGCTCGCTTACCTTTCCTTCTTTAAGAAGTCTCTCGGATTTCTCAAAATCCGAAACAAAGCGCTCCTCGATTTCCCTGGCAAACTGTTCACCCTTTCTCTTCGCCTCATCGTGTACATCGGCCGAAATTATTTTCGCAAATTTACCAATTTCCTTGTTTTCCACAACGATAGATTTTTTTTCTGTTGCGAAATCATCAGAAAAAATACTCTTTTTTGTCATGACCTTTCATCCCTTCTTTAATAAAATATAAAATTATAGAAAAAATTGCTAAACTCTCATTTAAAACTCCTACATATGACTTCACAAACAAATCATATACCAGAAACACAACCGATACCGGAACGGATATTATTTTGGTAAGCTTCGGTTTTCTGAGCCAAAGCGATACCGTCACAAAGGTTGATGCCGCTATCGGCAAAATATTTATCGACGCTTTAAAAGTGCTTATTCCCAGCCCCCAGTTTAGTAAAATAAAGGTAATCGGCCAAATTATACATGACGCCCATTTTTTCCTGTCCCTGTTTATGAATATGAGTTCTCGAAAAATACCGACAAAATTAGGTATCATTCCGCCATATGCACCAAGACATAAATAATGAACAGTCCAAAACAAATCCGCGCACAGCTTTCCGGCAATAAGCCTTCGTCGGTCTGTCAGCTGATAAGACATAAACAGCGAAGCCATAGCTCCCAACCCCAAAATCTGCGCAATTATCTGCAGCTGCATATTTGCCCCCGTTTCTCGCTTGACATTTCATATGTTTTTTATTATAATAATAGTATAATGGGAAAAATAATAAAAATCAATGTCAAATACTGGTTAAAAATAACACTATCTTGAATATGAAAGGTTTATAACAATGCTCGGAACACGCTATGAAGAATATTCACAATATTATAATAACCTGCCGTTTCGGCTTACGCCGGATATAGAAATCACTTCCTCATCCTACAGTCATGAGGCAAATTGGCACGAAAATCTTGAGCTACAGCTTTGTACAGCGGGACAGGGCTCTGTTATGTTAGACGAAAAAAGCATACCGTTTTGCAAAAATGATATTATTCTGATAAATTCCAATGTAATTCATCACACAAACACCACCGGTATAATTAGATACACCTGCCTGATTATAGATACTCAATTTTGCAAATCTATAGGAATAGATCCCATTACCCTGCAATTTTGCACAAAGCATACAAGTATTTCTTTTTTTAACAGCTTCAAAGCGCTTATTGTTACATACAAAAATACCGAGGACGTGTGCCGTATTGCAAAGCTTACAGAAATTCTGATTAAAATGCTCATTGAGCTGCGGGAAAATTATACTCTTTCAGAGAATGTATGCACCGTTAAAAACCGAACTTTTGATGCCGTTAAATGCACTATAAAATTTATAAGAACAAATTACGAAAGAAAAATATCTCTGGATGAAGTTGCGAAAAACGCTTTTATGGATAAATATACTCTATCGCGCGAATTTAAAAAGCTGACAGGTCAGACAATCGTTCAGTACATCAATAGCTACCGCTGCAAAAAAGCAACCGAATACATTGTTTCCGGCTGCTCCATATCAGAGTCTGCTCGGCTTTGCGGTTTTACCAATATGTCCTTTTTCACAAAAATCTTTAAACTTTATATGGGCAAAATGCCTTCGAAATATAAAACAAAAAAATAAAATTCGCATCTTATCTATTCTTACAACGCTGTCACTGAAGCAAAACAGGAACGCGGATTCTTTTCATCTCCTTGTTATTCTGTTTCATTCTGTTCTCATGTAAAAAAACAACTTTGATACTGTTTGTTTAATTCAGAACTGCCCCCGTTCAATTCCTGTTCAAACGGTGGTGGCATCTACTGTTTACTTCTCACTCGGATTTTTGCAAAAATGCTCAAAAACCGCAAAAAAAGGGACAATTTAGATGTAATCTAAATTGTCCACGATTTTTGGCTTTCGTGTATGAAATAGATCCCACATTTTTTGATAAAAATTATAATCGAAATTTGAATGACACTATATTACAATCGTTCCGCATTCCTCGAATACAGGTATAATCACAGGTTTTTCCATTCTGTCATCTGCCGGACTATTAGGCGAATGTATTGATAAATACCTCTGTCCGTCAATATCTGTAAATATCATACCGTGTCCTCCGTCATATTGTCCAAAAGTTTCTTTTGAGAACAATAGCTTCTCGTCATGCACCCATTCTCCGTCAATTTTTCCGTTTTTACTTCTCGCAATTGCTACACAATATCCATATTCATCAAAATTTGACCATAACATCAGAAGCTGATTATCCTGTGTTTTATACATAAAACAGCCATCGGTAATGTCACCTTTTGCCCAGGCAGGAGTATCTGCCCTGAATAACTCTATCGGTTCTGAAATGAAATGTGTTAAATCTTCAGACAATTTTGCTGCAGCCATTCTTCCCACATTATCATCTGTTGATACCCACTCGTGAACAAATACCATCCACGGCTGATTTTCCTCATCCACATAAAATGTACCGTCAATGGAGTCCCATTCAACAGGTGTTATATGTCCGTTTGTAATTTCAACAAACGGCCCTTCCGGAGAATCAGATTGCAAAATTGTACATCCACGGCGTTTTGTCTTTAAAGAGCGATATGTAGTAAACATATAATACTTTCCATTGTATTTATGTACCTCCGGCGCCCATTTATCACCATCACAGTCACTTGGTACTACAACTAATTCCTTTTCTACTCTTGTCCAATGTTCAAGGCTATCGCTACTTTTATAGCAAACCCAGCCTGTTCCATACATATAATGCGTTCCGTTTTCTGTAATAACAAACGGATCGCGCAATCTTTCTATATTTGTTTCAATAATTTTATGTTTCACATTATACACTCCCCTATGTAATTTTAATTATACTGATTTCATCTTATATTATTGTTGTCTGCTATTATACCACAACCCCTCTGACAAGTCAACAACAATAGTATTATTTATTGAATTGTATTTGTGCCTTTAAATAATTTTCTATAATTTCAAAATGCAGCAATCAGTGTTATATAGAAGCATAGCCGCGCGACTATTAACCCCATTGCTTTAACTCGGTTATGTATCAAATGCTTTTCCCCAAAATTCAGCTATTTTAGGGAAATATATATAATTATTATTGTTTTTTTAAATCTTATTATCGGGCGTCTGCTGTCTGCTTTGTAATGTATAGTTGTATTGACTCTTGTTTGCATCCAAGAACAAGTAGGATGGCATCCATATTGTACACGATTTGAATTTCGTGTTTTTTCTTCTCTGTTGACCTTTCGCAAAATAATTGAAAAACGCCCTGTTTTTAAGGTGTCTCCCGTTCAAGTCCTGTGCAAACGGTGGTGGCATCTACTGTTTACTTCTCACTCGGTTTTCTTCAAAAGTGCTCAAAAACCGCATAAAAATGGGACAATTTAGATAGCATCTAAATTGTCCACGATTTTTGGCTCCTGATGTCCGGCTCGAACGGACGACAACGCGGTTAACAGCCGCGTGCTCTGCCATACGTCAACAATGCAACCGGAAACCAATAAATAACCTTTTGCATTGTCTGACACTTCTCTGCTCTTACGCAAAGAATTGTTCATAGCAGATATTGAACTTTATTTCAATTACATATCCTCTGCTAACCTTAATTTCGTCGATAAGCTGACATATTATCATTTTCTTGCGTTCTTTATCAGCATTCATATATTCATCAGCCCAGCTGACAAACTGATCGTAATAAAAATCCAGTTTATCAAACACGTCCTTTTTCTCCTCTATTTCGTGCTGACATTTCCTCAGTTCCTGCTCCACATCTAAAATTCCGGCTTTGGTTGATTCAATAGATGCCGACAAAACATCTGCTGAAAACCGGCCTTTACCGACAAGAGTCCTTCCTATTTCCAATGACAATTCATTCAGCTGCTTATCCAGTTCGTCCTTCTTTTTCACCAGCTCTCTTTCTATCTGTTTTCGTTGTTTGATTTCATTTTTGTACCGTATATCAAGTGCACGGTCGCGTGGGTTATCCTTCACCTTTTCAAGATAATCCAGTACGGCTTTTTCAACGGCTGCATCTATTCGTTCCGAAAGATACACCGATTGCCCGTCACAATCATTCAATCTTCTTGTGCGGTGATAGCACACATACCGCGTGCCGCTTTTGCACATCTCTGTGCCGTCCTTACGGATATGCTTATCGGTATATCCGCTTGCTATTAAATGACTGCCGCAGTGACCGCAATAGATATTCCCCGAAAGCAATGTCTGTCCTTTTGTTGTCCTTGCAATACTCTGCTTTTCTTCATTTTTATTCGACCGCTGTTTTAATATTTTCTGAGCAAGCTCAAAAATATTTTCATCGACTATGACTAATTTCTCCAATTTAGGCGATACTGTATCCTTGGAAGTAAAATATCCGCAGTACATTCGGTTGTTCAGTATGCGATTAATCGTATTACACTGAAATCTGCTGCCGTTGTGTGTTTTAATTCCAAGTTGGTTGAGATACTCCGCCATTCTATGCGAGCCGTAGCCGTCATTCACGGTCTTGTCAAATATCATTTTGACATACATACTTTCTTTCGGGTCGATTTCTATGTCGTGTACGGGGTGACCCTTCTTGTTTTTTCTGCCGGTGTCAACAGTCCGATAGCCGAACGGGGTAACGCCGCCGTGGTATATGCCTTCTTCGGTAAGCTGTTTCATTACGGTTTTTACGCGAATTGAGGTTTTCACGCTTTCACCGTTTGCCTGCCAGAACCGCATATAGTTTATCAGCTTGTCGGTCTGATTTTCAAACCGCTGCTGACCCTCCTGTGTACTCCAGACTTCAATTCCCTGTTCTGCGAACCATTCAACAATGAATGGCGTTTCGCTGTCAATTCTTCCGAGCCTATCGAACATATACACCAAAAGCACATCAAATTCACCGTTTAATGCAGCGTCCTTTAAATCCTGCACTGCATCTCGGCAATTCGCCGACACTTTGTAGCCGGATATGCCCTTTTCGTAATATTCATTGACGATGACCCAGCCATTCTTCTCAGCAAACTCGTGACATTCCTTTTTCTGCATCGGAATATCGTCCTTTTGGTTATCGACCTGCTTTTTGGTAGATACACGATACAAACAATTTGCCCTTTTTACAGATACCCTTTCCATATCAAAACACCTTTTGCCGGTTGCTGGAAAAGATACATTTGTCTGTACGGTATTCATTATATCACCCCTTTTCCGAGCCGTCAAGCTTCGAGGACATGTCAAGCCGGTCCTCGTATGTCCTGACCAACATTTCGAGGATATTGTCCTCAACTTTTTTATTCGGGGTATCGCTGAATTTCAGAATTACCGTACTTCCGTACTCGTCCTTTGTGATAAATTCCTTCATATTATATATACCCTCTCTTTCGTATTTATTTCTTTTCGGTTTTCGGCAAAACCTCCGCCGGAACTTTTGCGGATTGTACCCACATATGTGTCATCGCATACCGCCCCGCCGCAAGGACAGCTTTCAGCCGAATATTTATCGCTCCCTCAGATGAGATTTTCGCGTATCCGCCGATGTGCTTTCGGGCATTCGCCCTCATATGCCGTACATTAAAAGAAAAGTTAAATTGTCAAGGTGCATAAAATGAATTATCATTTTAAGAAAACATACTGCCCGCAATACGCTTTATTAAAATGATACACAGGGGGATTGCAGACCTCCCCGGCTTTCATTTTTACATCTGATTGCAGGTGAGGCCTGCAAAAACAGATTATGTATTACCTAATACCTTTTTCTGTTTTGTAAAACTGAATAATCCTAATTAAACATTGTAAGTCCTCGTCAGTAAAATCCGCTATACTCTGGGTAATGCGATCGTAAAGACTGTTTTCTTTGAGCTCGTTTAGCCCCATTACAATGTCAGCCAACGGTTCGCAAAGCACTCTGGATATATTAACAAGATTTTCGCATTTGGGTGTAACCTTGCCGTTTTCTATATCCGATAAGGTTCTTTCCGAGATATCGGCAAGCTCTGCCAAAGCCGCCTGTGTCAAATTTTTCGCCTCTCTGTATTCTCTGATGCGTTTTCCGATTAATACAATATCCATATAGGTATCCTCCTGCAATTATTGTATCATTCTTTTGTGTCAATGTGAATGTGGTGCACTTCATATTTTTCCGGAAGTAC
>JAQXUJ010000006.1 GCA_029219925.1 Clostridiales bacterium
GCTGTGTGAATGCCGCCATGACCGCCGCCAGGTAAACGGCTCCAGGCCTTTCCGTGCCGTTAAATCCCCATACTGCCTTTATGGTACCGGGTGATAAATCCATTGTTTCCGAGCCATAGCACCAGCAGGGTGTGACTGTAAGGCTTGCGCAAATATTCTGCGTAGCGAAGAATTCGCTGCATTTTGCCGCTTCCGCGCCGCCTCCTATTGTGGTGGGCGAAATTACACATTCCGCCGGCGTTCCGTCCTGATACCGTACGTTTTCCTCGATAAGTTTCTTTGCCGCCATTGCCATAGCCATTGTTTTTTCCTCAAGGCTTTCGCGCACACCGCCCCAGCGGCCGTCAATTGTGGGTCTGATTCCAATTTTGGGTTTCATAAAATTTTTTCCTCCTATTTATATATTTCCGCTGCCTTGCGCAGAATATCCTGCGCCGTGACAGGAATTCTCCCCAGTCCGTCAGGCCCAACGTTAAGTAAATAGTTGACTCCTAAATCGTTTAACTTCTTTCTCCTTTTATTAAGCTCCTCCGGGGTAATCCAATTGTTATCAAAACGGCAGTACCCGTATGATTTATTCATGGTTCCGGGTGTTTCAAACAAGCCGTATTTTGACGGAATTTGTTTCAGCGTCTCCGGATAGCAATTATCATCCAATGCAAAATAGTCGTAATCACCGCATTCATCAATATCAAGGTTAGCTATATCCGGAGCTCCCGGATACAATCGTGAGTTAACCATACAATCCGGCTGATATTGTTTCACAAGAGCCCGCAATTCCTCACCCTGATGCTTTGTAATTGTCAGCGGGACGTCAAACCATAATAGGCATAAATCTCCGTAATTTGTCACAATTTCCTTAACTTGCGGCTTTATTTTTTCCTCAAAGCATATGGAATAATCTTTTTTACCTGCATCAGGGAAATCCCAGTTGTTTTCCCATGAAAAACCATCGTTTCTGACAACATCGTATCCACCGCCGTGCTCATGATGCCAGTCAAGTGCCTGAGAATAGTAAAGTCCCAGCTTAATTCCCTTCTTTGCACAGCTTTCCGCTAATTCCTCCACCACATCGCGCTTAAAGGGCGTTGCGTCACATATGTTGTATTTATCTGCCTTTGAGTGATACATTGCAAAGCCGTCATGATGCTTTGACGTAAGCACTATGTACTTCATTCCGCATTCTTTCGCCAGTTCAACCCATTCGTCCGCGTTAAAATATATAGGATTGAATATGGCTGCCAGTTGTTCATATTCATTGTTTGGAATACGAAAATGATTTTGTACCCATTCTGCGTAATCCCCACCTTTTTTCCCATTCCATTCTCCTCCGGGAAGTGAATACAATCCCCAATGAACCATCATTCCGTAGCCTGCGGTTTTAAACCAATCTCGAGTATTCATGTGTTCCTCCTTGACTTTTTCCGTATATTCGTGTATACTGCACTTATACTGATTACATTGTAACACGTACGGGACTAAAATCAATGTCATAAATAAGCGGAATATTGTTCAAAATCGATTCGAGGTGAAAAACAATGTCAGAAATAGGAAAGCTTTATAATTACGGAAAATCCGCCGTGGGAAAGGACTGGTTATACATAAACTCAAAAAATCTCAATCGGCTGTACTATGTACACAGCGGCGGCGGAACATATTCGCTTGGCGGCAGAGATTACCGTTTTATACCGGATAAGCTCTATTTTTTGCCGTACACCGTAAAAATTTCGCCGAGGAGCGACCCGGATAATTGTTTTTTGCACAGCTATGCGGATTTTGAGCTTATTCCTCCCATAACGGCATACGCTCCGGCAATATGTGACCCAAATACTGATGAAATGATGAGCGCGGCATGCAGGGTATTTTTGGACGGCGCGGTAATGGCCTCGGAAAAATTGCTTAACATATCCGATCTTTCCGATAACCTTACCGAGCTTTGCGTTTCTGCCATTAAATACCTTGCACACCGCGCAGCGGAAATAAACGGTTTCTCCCCCGTCAGCGATGAAGTAGTCATTGATTCTCTGGAATATATGCTTGAAAACATGTCCGGGCACATTACTATTAAAGAAATATCCGGAAGATATTTCCTTACCGAGGACGCATTTATCCGACGATTTAAAAAATCCATGTGCGTTACCCCTTACGTATGGCTAAAAACAGCACGTCTGAAAGCTGCCCGTTCACTTCTCGATAACGGAAAAACTCTTGCCTATGCAGCTGCTGCCGTGGGATATTCCGATGCCGCCGCATTGCTTCATGCTATGAAAAAACGTGAATAGGTCTGATTTCGGCAGTAACCGTTTTAACCTTCATTTCGTTTTATTTCTATCCTGCATACCGCCGATTTTAATCCGTCAGCACAGGCATACACCCTGACTTCATCGGCATTCTTACCGATTAAAGCTCCTGCCAGAACCCGTCCCGCGCGCATCTGTCTATCCGTGACATTGGGTGGAATGTGATCCGAAATATCCGACCCGGTACCGATTATTCTTCCTTCGCCCTTAACAGCAAAGCGAACATATGGAGCTGCGTCAGGGACTTCCGTTCCGTCCTCGTCTATGCAAGTACATGTTATAAGCGCTACATCTCGTCCGCAGTCGCTTACATCCAAATTCTCTTGTCTGAGCATAAGCGCAGCCGCTTTTTTCGATGTCTTTTTCTCATCCGAACACACCGCTTCCCCACCTATGTAGCCAATGACTGACAAAACGCCCTTTGCATACGGTACGTGCCATTCTCCGTGGTCAAACCGCTCAAGCCTCAGCCTCCCTAAAGAACTTCCGTTTAAAAACAGTTCTGCTTCTTCGCAGTTGGTATAGCATACTACTCTGATTTCCTCGCCCTCCAAACCGTCAAAATTCCAGTCGGGCAGCAGATGAATCATGGGCTTCTCACTCCAGAAGGATTG
>JAQXUJ010000007.1 GCA_029219925.1 Clostridiales bacterium
TCAGCAGCTCAAAGGACTCAGCCGAACAAGCCGCAATGGCGGCAAGCTTTTCCGGCGTAGGATTCTGCTCCAGTCCGCTGTCCGCAAAGATAAATGTACCGTCTGCGCCGTATTCGCAGTCGGGAACTACCATAAGGAAAAATGCCGAAACAAGCGCAACACCGGGCTTTGTTTTAATAATCTGAAGGCTCGGTCTTAAGGTATTTGCCGTTGAGTGACATGCTCCGGAAACAACTCCGTCGGCGTCGCCTGCCTTAACCATAAGACATGCATAATACATGTAATCGCCAAGAGCCTGCTTTTTTGCGTCCTCATATGTAAGTCCCTTTGCTTTGCGCAGTTCTACAAACAGATTTATATATTCCTCTGTTTTTTCATAAGTAAAGGGATTAACTATTTTTGCCCCCGAAATATCCAATCCTTTTGAATTTGCTTCGATTTCCTCCGGTGTGCCTATAATTATAAGGTTCGCAATGCCCTCCTTCAAAATTATCTCGGCAGCTTCAAATGTTCTTCTGTCCATGGATTCAGGCAGAATTATTGTCTTTTTATCAGCTTTCGCCCGTTCTTTGATTTCTTCTGAAAATTGACTCATTTTGACTTTTCTCCTTTTTTATTTTGTTTTCCACCCTTCATTATACAGCATATTACAAAATTTTACAAGAGAAATTACCAATATTTTTTTATTTTTTGAAATTTTTCCTTGAATATCACGCCGACATATTGTATAATGATAGTATAGAATGTATGGAGGTACTGTATTATGAAAATTTTAATTACCGGAGGCGCCGGATATATAGGCTCTCACACCTGCGTTGAGCTTTTAAATGCAGGATACGAAATTGTTGTTCTCGACAATCTCTGCAACTCATGCGAAAAATCTCTGGACGCTGTCAAAAAACTGACGAACAAGGATTTTCCTTTCTATAAAGTCGATCTTTTGGACTACGCCGCAACCGAGAAGGTTTTTGAAGAAAACAAAATCGATTCGGTAATTCACTTTGCCGGATTAAAGGCTGTGGGCGAGTCCACGCAAATACCTATCAAATATTATCATAATAATATTACAGGTACACTTAATCTTGTAGATATTATGCAGAAACACGGCGTATACAATCTTGTATTTTCTTCATCGGCAACCGTATACGGTATGCCGAAAACCGTTCCGATTACGGAGGACTTCCCCACATCAACCACTAATCCCTACGGCTCAACAAAGCTCATGATTGAAAATATTTTAAAGGATGTGTATGCGGCAAACAATAAATGGTCTATCACTCTTCTGCGATACTTCAATCCTATCGGGGCGCACAAGAGCGGCATTATGGGCGAGGATCCAAAGGGAATACCGAATAATCTGTTGCCATACGTTGCGCAGGTCGCTGTCGGCAAGCTGGAATATATTCACGTATTCGGAAACGACTATCCCACTCCCGACGGAACAGGCGTAAGAGATTATATTCATGTTGTTGACCTGGCTCTCGGTCATCTTAAAGCAATAGAAAAGAAAACAAACCAGACCGGCGTTCATACCTATAATCTGGGAACAGGTCACGGTTATTCTGTCCTTGACATAATTAACGCATTCGAAAAGGCATGTGGAAAGGAACTGCCGTATAAGATTGAACCGCGCAGACCCGGCGATATTGCAGAATGCTACGCAGATCCGACCAAGGCAAAAAAGGAATTGGATTGGGAGGCAACCCGTACTATTACAGAAATGTGCGAAGATTCATGGCGCTGGCAGTCCAATAATCCAAACGGATTTAACGAATAATATGAAAAATGCAGACCTGTTTGGGTCTGCATTTTTCCTGTCAAAACATCCGGCAATAAATTCGCCGGATGTTTTTTAAGCATTATTTTTTGTATAATTCAAAAGTCCTCCGGCATACAGCATCTCCCTCTGTCGTTCCGAAAGATTAACCTCAGCCGTAAAATCAAATCCTTTTGTCTTATTATGCACAAAAATTGAATCTCCCTTTTTCAGCTGACCGATAATGTCGTCAATTTCAAGGTTATCACCTTGTTCAATTTTATCGTAATCCGCCTCATCTGTAAATGTCATCGGAACAATTCCTGCATTAATAAGATTTGCCATGTGTATTCTCGCAAATGACTTAGTGATTACCGCCTTAACGCCCAAATATAACGGTGCCAGCGCCGCATGCTCACGAGATGAGCCCTGACCGTAATTGGAGCCGCCTACAATAATTGACTTTCCCATTTCCAGCGCCCTGTCATGGAAATGTTCATCACATACCGCAAAGCAGTATTCCGAAATTTTAGGAATATTTGAGCGCAAAGGGAGAATTTTCGCTCCCGCAGGCATTATATGGTCGGTGGTAATATTGTCGCCAACCTTTAGACTGACCTGCGCCTCAATGCTTTCGTCAAGCGGCCCGGAAACCGGGAACGGCTTAATATGAGGTCCTCTCAAAACCTCAACGGTGTCCATTTTATCCGGCTCAATCGGCGGTACAATCATGTTATCATTTATTTTAAACAGGCTTGGAATTTCAAACTGCGGCATTTCGCCCATTTCTCTCGGGTCGGTCAGATAACCGTTTATTGCAGAAGCAGCGGCAGTTTCCGGCGAAACAAGATATATTTGTCCGTCTTTAGTACCGGAACGTCCCTCAAAGTTACGATTGAAGGTTCTTAAGGAAATACCCTTTGAATTAGGCGACTGTCCCATTCCGATACATGGTCCGCATGCGCTTTCAAGTATTCTTGCCCCCGCATCAATCATAATACTCAGCGCACCGTTATCGGCAAGCATATTTAAAACCTGCTTAGATCCGGGTGCAATAGCAAGCGACACATTGGGATTAACTGTTTTTCCCTTTAGTATATGAGCAACTTTCAGCATATCCAAAAGTGATGAAT
>JAQXUJ010000008.1 GCA_029219925.1 Clostridiales bacterium
TGTTAACTTCATTAAGCACCACAGAATTATCGCTGTATTTCACAAAGAAATCTACCCGTGAAAGACCCATGCCGTCAATTGCCTGAAACGCTCTCACGGCATATTCTCTTATTATTTCTCTGTTCTCCGGAGATATATCAGCCGGAATATGCAGCTCTGTAGAATCGTC
Source organism: Clostridiales bacterium (assembly GCA_029219925.1). Taxonomy (GTDB): domain Bacteria; phylum Bacillota; class Clostridia; order UBA1381; family UBA1381; genus UBA1738. The sequence goes on from JAQXUJ010000008.1 coordinate 170, forward strand.
GTTATATTTTGCATCAAAGTCGTAAAATTCAACCGTAGGCACGATTTCTCCCACCTCGGCAGCCTTTGGCGGCTTTCCGCCTAAAACCGCACACTCTACCTCATGACCGTCAATATTTTCCTCAACCAGAATCTTTCTGTCAAATTTTGCAGCCACAGCCAAAGCGTCCAAAAGCTCGCTGCGGTTATGTGCCTTGCCGACGCCCACCGAAGAGCCGGTATTACAGGGTTTTACAAAGCATGGATAGCCAATTTTCTCTTCAATTTCACCAATGTATTTGTCAAAGCCGTCGCCCGTATGCACAACAACCCAATCCGCCTGGGGAATACCTGCGTCTGCAAAGATAATTTTCGCATATGCTTTATCCATAGCTACGGCTGAGCCTAAAACGCCCATTCCCACATACTTCATGTTGGCAAGCTCCAAAAGTCCCTGAATTGTTCCGTCTTCGCCGTATGCGCCGTGCAGAACCGGAAAAACAATATCCGGCTTAATCATACGCAGTTCTCCATCGGTAATAAGTATCGCCCTCTGTCCTGCGTCGGGAGAAATTACCGCATGCTTTTTATGTTCCGCATCGCTCTCCCATTCGCCGCCTTCAATTTTGTCGGTATCGCCGGTGTACAGATACCATTCGCCGTCCTTTGTAATTCCTATAACTGTCAGTTCATATTTTTCTTTATCCAGATTATTAATAACCGAAGTTACCGATTTCCGTGAAATTTCATGCTCCGGCGACTGACCGCCGAATATAACACATACTTTAAGCTTTTCAGCCATTTTGCTCACTCCTTCTGAGATTATTCAATATTTCTTCAAAGTAATCCGGCAAATCTGCCGAAAATTCCATGTACTCACCTGTTTTCGGATGTACAAAACCAATGGTTTTCGCAAAAAGCAGCTGTCCGTTGGTTTTTATTTTTTCTTTGGAAATTCCGTAGGTTCGGTCGCCCACAAGACTATGCCCTATTTTTGCCATATGCACTCTTATCTGATGTGTCCTGCCGGTTTCAAGCGTACACTCCAAAAGTGTATAATCCCGAAATTGCTCCAAAACCCGGTAATGAGTTACTGCTTCCCGTCCCCCCCGAACAACCGCCATTTTCTTTCGGTCTTTCGGATGACGCGCAATGGGCATATTGACCGTACCGTCCTCCTTAACCCGTCCGTTAACCAAGGCGTAATATCTTCTTGACGCCTTGCGTTCTTTAAGCTGACGGGACAGCTTTAAATGCGCCTCGTTGTTTTTGGCACATATAAGAAGCCCTGCCGTGTCCTTATCAATTCTATGCACAATGCCCGGTCTTTTAACACCGTTAATCGCCGATAACTTATCGCCGCAATGATATAAAAGTGCGTTTACAAGCGTTCCGTGAGTGTTTCCCGCCGCCGGATGCACCACCATGCCCTGCGGCTTATTTACCACAATAACGTCATCGTCCTCATAAATAATATTAAGCGGAATATTCTCCGGCGTCAAATCAAGGCTTTCCGGCTCCGGAAGGGTTATCTCTATCACTTCGCCGCTTTGCGGCTTATATTTTTTTCCCGTCGGACATCCCGATACCGTTACCATTCCTTTTTCGCACAGCTCCGCAGCATACGAGCGTGAAATCTCCTCCGCATTGTCAGAAATATATTTGTCAATGCGTATATTATTCGGATTGTCCGCCGTCAGAATTAACTTTTCCATCTTTTTCCTCTTTACCATCAAAAAACAGCAGATAAATAATCAGAAGCATAGCCCCAAAGGTTATTGCAATGTCCGCTACATTGAAAACCGGAAAACGAATAAACACCGTCTGAATAAAGTCCACAACATATCCGCGGAAAAGACGGTCTATTGCATTTCCGAAGGCTCCGGCAAGAAGCAGAGTCATAGATATTTTCAGAAGATTATGCTGCGGTTTTTTTATATACCAGTATCCTGCAACTCCAATGCAAAAAAGCACCGAAATTACGCCCAGCAGCAGCGTGCTGTCCGACAAAATACTGAATGCCGCACCGGTATTTTTTACATAAACAAAATCAAACAATCCGGGTATTACATGAACACTGTCGGTATCCGACAGATTATTTATAACCAAAAGCTTCGCAATTTGGTCAATGAACACAATGAACGCTCCAAGCAATGCTAAAAGTCCGTTTTTTATGCGCATACAATTATCCTTTCTCAACAATTATTTCGTCCGGCGCAATTATTTTTGTTCCCTTTTCACGGTCATATTCCACGCAAACTACGCCGTATGGGGTGGGAATCTTTCCCTTTACCCACTCAAGAGCGCCCGGATTGGGGCAAACCTTTATCCTCTTGTATCCGGGTTCAAGCGGTACGACTCCCAGCACCTTTCTGCTCAGAAATGCCGTAGGGCCGCTTGCCCATCCGTGACACAGGCTTTTTCTCAGTCCCTTATAACAGAATTCGCCAAAATCGCCATGCACATCACGTTTTCCCGGCTCAGGCAGCTCGTCAATACCAAAGGAATTTTCCATATCGCTTATATCAAATTCCTCCCAAAAAGCGGTAGCGCCCATCTTTATCATGCCGCCCCAAAACTGCTTGATTATCTCAAGCGCCGTCGACATTTCGCCTGCTTCCGAAAGAGTAAGCAGAGAATAATATCCCATAAACGTAGAAAAACCCTTTGCGCCGTCTTTTTTTATGATTTTCGACGCTGTTTCCGCGTCTATAAATCCGCCCAGCGCCGCAAGCGCCGCCGTTTGTTTATTTCCTTCATATTTCGAAGTAAATTTGCCGACATACCGCAATGAATCGCAGATTTTTTTCTGCAATTCCGTATTCCCCAAGGCTTCGCACAGCTCCGCACCCGCCGAAAGAGCGATTGATAAAACACCGCGGAAGCCCGTTTCCATGTATTCTGTTTCGTTAGAGCTCCAGTCCACAAACAGCTTAGACATTTCTCCATTATTGCCAAAACAAAGATTGCCGTCTGCATTGATACATGATATAATTTGGGTTAGAAGCGCAAAAATGTAATGCCTGTTATTTTCAATATATGCTTTATCTCCTGTTGACATGTACCAATCACGCTGCAAAACTATCCACCACATGCTATAAGACGGAATGCCGTTTGCCCACTCTCCTATCGGAGTACAGTTCATAACTGCGTCAAGGCTGTCCCTTAATACGTCCGCCTCACCGAAAACGGACAGAGCCGTGGATACCTCCGGGTGCATATCTCCAATCCATATAAGCCGGTCGCGCTTTATGCCGTCCCAAACATACTCCTGCATATTAAGCTGTACAGTATAAGCTCCGGTTTTCCATATCTCGTTAAGTTCATCATCACTGCATTCAAAGCTTCCGATATATTCCAGATTACGGTACACAAACTTTGCCTGTATTCCGCCGATTACAACTTTGCCGCCGACAGCAGCCACCTTCACAAATCTAAATCCTGTATTTCCTGTTTCAAAGTTGTGGTAGCTGTATGCAAGCTCACATTCATAATCGCGCAAAGCATGGTCATTGGTAGCCCCCTTTTCGCCTATGCTGCTCAGCGCCTCGGACACGCTCTCACCAAAGGTAAGCCGGAGTTTTGCGCCGTCATCTTTACCGTAAACCGTTATATTAAGTCCGCCGTGAATTTCCCGTCCGAAATCCAGGACAACAAAGCCGTCCCTTTCAAATATCATGGTTTCCGTTTTTCCGAGCATAGCCTGACGCGGAGCCTTTTTAAGCAACAGTTCCGGCTGTATGCAATTTTCTGCAAGTACAATCCTTTTAGGTATCAGATATTCAAAGCCTACCGGTGCATTATTTTTCATTCGCAAAATCCTCCATTACATAACTCACTACTTATTGTACCACAAACAGAAGAAAAAGAAAAGGCTTTTACACCTTTTCTTTTTGTTTTTTTCCATTATTCGGTAAGTTTTCTTACGCAATCCGCACAGATGCCGTCAAAGCCTTCGATTGTACCGACAGTTTCGGAATGAACCCAGCATCGTCCGCATTTTTCATATTCGCACGGCTTAACCATAACCTTTACCGTATCCCCCTCAAACGCACCGTCTGAATTTTCTGTTTTTTCGAGCTGCGCCTTAGAGGTTATGAAGATTTCGGCAAGCTCGCCTTCAATACTTTTCAAGAAATCGTACATTTCTCCGTCGGCATAAACGGTTACCTCCGCATCAAGGGATTTTCCGATAAGCTTGTCGTTTCTTGCAGGCTCAAGCGCCTTGTTTACGTCATTTCTGACCGCAATAATTTTATTCCATTTAGACTCCAGCTCTTTGCTGTCATACTCCGGCTTTGCCTGGGGCATTCTGTTAAGCATTACGCTGACTTCGTCATCACCCTCTACGTGCGGCATGAACTTCCAGATTTCCTCCGCAGTAAATGCCAGAACCGGTGCAAGCAGCTTAACAAGCGAGTCCAAGATAATAAACATTGCGCTCTGTGCCGAACGTCTTGCATGTGAATCCGGCTTTTCGGTGTACAGCCTTGATTTCAAAATGTCGAGATAGAAGTTACTAAGGTCAACAATACAGAAGTTCAGTATTCCCGCATAAAGCGCATGGAATTCATAGCTTTCATACGCGTTTATGGATTTTTTGATTATATCGTTAAGCTTCATGAGCGCCCACTTATCTATTTCGAGCATGTCACTGTACGCAACCATATCCTTCTTCGGGTCAAAATCGTTAATATTCGACAAAATATATCTTGCCGTGTTTCTAATCTTGCGGTAGCCTTCCGAAAGCTGCTTCAGTGCGTCCTGACTCATGCGCATATCGGTACGGTAGTCGGCTGAAACAACCCACAGTCTTAACACATCCGCGCCGAATTTATCAACGATTTCCTGGGGCATGATAGCGTTTCCTTTTGATTTGGACATCTTTCTGCCCTCGCCGTCCTGAATCATGCCGTGAGTAATAACCGTTTTATAAGGCGCCTGTTTTTTTACGGCAATACTGGTCAGGAGCGATGACTGGAACCAGCCTCTGTACTGGTCGTTTCCTTCAAGATAAACGTCTGCGGGCCATACTAAATCGTCACGTTCATCACATACGGCAATGTGCGATGAACCGGAGTCAAACCACACGTCCATAATATCCTTTTCTTTTGTAAATTCGCTGCAGCCGCACTCGCATTTTGTGCCCTTAGGAATTATATCGTTTGCGTCAAGCTCCCACCATTTATCCGGGCCTTCCTCACGAAACAGCTTCGCAACCGCCGCAATGGTTTCATTATTGATAATTTCCTTGCCGCAATCCTTGCAGTAGAAAATAGGGATCGGAACACCCCATGTTCTTTGACGGGAAATACACCAGTCATTTCTGTCCAAAACCATGGACTTTATTCTGTCCTCGCCCCATTCGGGGATCCATTTAACGCCTTCAATCGCCTTAACGGCATCTTCCTTTAGAGCATCCACCGACGCAAACCACTGGTCTGCCGCACGGAAAATAATCGGATGGTCACACCGCCAGCAATGCGGATATTGGTGAACAATATCCTGTGCGGCAACGAGAGCGCCGATTTCCTTCAGCTTTGCAAGAATCTTTTCGTTGGAATCCTCATAGTACATGCCGGCAAATTCTCCGGCTTCCTCGGTCTGATAACCCTTGTCATCAACAGGAACAACAATTTCAAGCTGCGGATATTTCTGACATACAATATAGTCATCGGCACCAAATCCCGGTGCGGTATGAACGCAGCCGGTACCTGCGTCAAGAGTAACATGATCGCCAACGATTACAAGAGATTCTCTGTCTAAGAATGGATGCTGACAAGTAATAAGCTCCAAATCCTGTCCGCGGAAGCGTCTTACGATTTCATAATCATTTCCAAGACCTGCCGCTTGCGAAACGGTATCTATAAGCTCGGTTGCCAAGACATAAATCTCGCCGTTCGGATATTTTACAAGAGAATATTCAAAGTCGGGATTAAGCGCAATCGCCAAATTGCCCGGCAAAGTCCATGTAGTGGTTGTCCAAATTACAAAGTATACATTTTCAAGACCGTCAAACAGTCCCTTATCGTCCTTTACCGCAAACTTGACGTAGATTGATGTTGTTTTGTCCTCAGCATATTCAATTTCCGCTTCCGCCAGTGCTGTTTCGCAGTGAGGACACCAATAAACCGGCTTCAACCCCTTATATATAAGTCCGTTTTTCGCCATCTCGCCGAAAACTTCTATCTGTTTTGCCACAAATTCATTATTAAGCGTAAGGTATGGATTATCCCAATCGCCGATAACTCCCAGTCTCCGGAACTGCTTTTTTTGGTTTTCCACATGGGATTTTGCAAAATCACGGCATGCTTGTCTGAATTTTACCGGGCCTGCCGCATGACGGTTAATCCCCAGCTTTTTAATTGCCTGCTGCTCAATCGGCAGACCGTGAGTATCCCATCCGGGAACGTAGGGCGCGTAATATCCCTGCAAATTCTTATAACGCACAATAATATCCTTTAATATTTTGTTAAGCGCATGACCCATGTGAATATCTCCGTTGGCATACGGAGGTCCGTCATGCAGAATAAACGGAGTATTACCCCTGTTTTTCTCCTTCAGCTTATTGTACAGGTCGATCTCTTCCCAGTATTTAAGCGTTTCCGGCTCTCTTTCCGGAAGATTTCCCCGCATTGGAAAATCTGTTTTGGGCAGATTAACCGATTTTGTGTAATCCTTGCAATCTTTGCACATATTTCTTATCCTTTCTATTGCCAAATAGGGATAACTTTCGTTATCCCCTATTTTATTCTAATTTATCAAGCATTTCCAGCAGTGCACTGCATATGCCCTTCATTCTTGTACGGTAACCCGAAACCTCCGCCTGTACTCCGGACAGCTCGTTGCGCTTATTCTGAATGTCCTTGTCCAGCTGACGGTACATATCCTCCGATTTTGACTGCGCTTCATTTACAATCACATTCGCTTTTTCAGCGGCAGTCTTTTTTATATCCTCGGCTGCGGTCTGCGCAAGAACTATCGACTGCTGAAGTGTTGCCTCCATAGTCTTATACTGCTCCAAGGAACGTTCAAGCTGCTTTTTCTGCTCGCGAAGCTCCGCATTTTCCTTGTACAGCTTTTCGTAGTCCTTGCCTACAAGGTCAAGAAAATCGTCAACCTCATCTGCATTATAGCCTCTAAGCTTAACCTCAAAATCCTGTCTTTGAATATCGATTGGTGTTAACATAAACTCCACGCTCCTATAAATATTTCTTTAAAGTTATATGCAGTCTGTCGCTCCGCGTTTTTCTGCCTATATTTTCTATTTCCACCCTGCCGAAGCCTCTTATTGAAAGCAGGTCGTCTTCCTTTAGAATACAATCGGCATTTAATGTATCAACATGATTTACCGCCGCCCTTCCGGACATGATAAATGCTTTTGCACGGCTGCGGCTTATATTAAGAACGGCCGCCAGCACCGCATCCATCCTCATTGAAGCACATACAGTATCAATCCTCTCAAAACGCTTTTCCGGCACGACGATTTCATCGCATTCCATAATATGCGTTTCCACACCAACACCTGCAATTTTGTTTATACCGCTTTTCACAAACTCCGCAATATCCTCCGAAAGGAATACATACGCCCTTTCGCTGTCAACCAGAATATCTCCAATCTTTCCGCGGTCAATGCCCAGGGATAATACAGTACCCAAATAGTGACGGTGAGTAAGGGATTTATCATATTTTTTTATAAATTCCAATACCTTGACAGGAAAAATCCCGAAATCAGGTTCCTGCCAATCCGGGAATGCTCCGAGCATGCACCGTTCGGCCCCGTCATAGCCGCCAAACAGCGTACAATCCGGATATTTATTCTTTATAACTGCCTGTTCCGCAGCGTCCAGAAACTGCGAAAACCGCGGCGTATGATATTTTTCACACAGAGCAAAAATATCATCGATACGGCGAAGTAAAATATCATCGCTCATGAATACTCCTGTTTTACAATAATAAGGCGGAGCAACTCCGCCTTATCTTTAAGCATTATTTAAACATACTCCAGTCAAAGCCGGCACCTGATTTATCCTTTAAATAGTCGCCCGAAATATCATACTGTGCAGGCGTAGCAATGAATATGCCGCCCGAAACCTTCTGTATATCGCCGTTCAGACCGTAAACGGTACCGGCGATAAAGTCCACCACTCTGCGTGCCTCCTCCGGGTCAAGACCGCCCACATCAAGAACAACCGGGCGTCTTTGCTTAATCTGGTCGGCAGCCTCAACCGAATTATTAAAGCATTTAGGCTTAACAACAACAATGCTCGGCACATTTGCCTGACGGTCGATAGGCACTACCTTATTTTTTCTTGAAAAAATAGGCGCACGTTCTTCATATCTGTCCTCAACCTCTTCTTCATCCATATCAACATCTTCATCATAGTCAACATCACCGAAGCCGACAAAATCTTTAACTGCGTCAACAAATCCCATTAATATTTCCTCCTAAATTTTATTTTTTCAGAGAATAATCTCTTTCGCCGAAAATGGCTGTACCTACACGAACCATATTCGAGCCTTCCTCTATGGCAGTTTCAAAATCTCCGCTCATGCCCATAGACAAAAAATCCATATTAATATTATCGTATTTATTACGTGAGATGTCAATAAATTTGTTATTTATGTCACGAAAATGTAATCTATTTGCAAATTCGCTGTCAAATTTCGCCATGATTGTCATTAAACCGCAAACTTTGACATGTTTCAGCGTTTGTGCATGACGCAGCATTTCATCAAGCTGGGAGCTGTCTATTCCGAATTTCGTTTCTTCGCCGGTAATATTTACCTGAATAAGTATCCGCATGAAGTCAATTCCACGCTTTTCCGCCTGACGTTCAATTTCGTCCATAAGCTTGACGGAATCCACCGAATGTATCATATAAACCTTATCTATAATGTACTTAACCTTGTTGGTCTGCAAATGTCCGATTAAGTGCCAGCGCACTCCCGGGGTAACCCGGTCATATTTCTCCATTATTTCCTGAACCTTGTTTTCGCCGATGTCGGTAACGCCCAGTGAAATGGCCTCGTTAATCATTTCCACAGGGTGAGTTTTGGTTACGGCAATCAAAGTCACATCATCAGCCGTACGCCCGCTCTTTTCCGCTGCCGCGGCAATTCTTTTTTTAACGTCCTCAAGATTTTCTTTTATAAATGACATCATTTTTCACCTACCACAATATTATCATATTCCCGGAGCATGTTCGCAGCCCCCGAAACCGGTCTGATTATAGCTGTCTGCCCCTTGGTATCGGAATAAATTATGTTACAGGGCTTAAATACCTGCGTTCCGCCGTTTTTCACCAGCACTCCGCGCTCATTGTCAACAATGCGTATAGCCGATACCGGAACACGGTATCCCTCATAGCTTTCCAAAATTAACTCAATTCCGGAAAATCGTATGGAAAATACGCCTTCCTTATACTGCTCGGATTTCAGGACAACAACATTTTTGTCCGTGTCGCTGTCCTCTGTGGATATATAGCAAATTTGGGCATCCGCCTCAATTCCCGGCAGATATTCAAAACGGAGCTTTGCCTTTTGATTAATTTTAAGCTTATCCGCTGTCTGTCTGTCCACCGTCAGCATTACGTACCATGTATGGTTATTTACCACCTTGCATACCGGCTGGTCGGTATCGGTCACGGTATCGGTGCTTTTCATTTCTTCCGCAATGCCGTTATAATCCGCCGCCTTGTATGACATTATGCTCTGAGGCGTAAGAACTGTTTCAAGACCGTCAACATTCTTTGAGAATACCCCGGACATCTGCGAATAAATATCATTTTTATAATTCATCATGCCCGCTTCAAGAGCCTGCTTGCGCTCGGCAAGGGCGTCTATACTGTCGCTGCTGCCGCTCTGAACATCACCGGTGATTACACTGCTTAACTGCATTTTATACCCTTCCATTCCCGACGTATCACCTCTTATTCCGGCGCTTATAATATTCTTTCTTATATTTTCAATATCATTTCCGCCGGCAGAGCCGGAAACCGTGTAGCCGCCGGAATTTTTCAGCTCGGCAATTTTTGAGTTTATGTTATTCAGTTCCCGGAGCGTTTCCTCCGACACACCGCCCGTATATACTGTGGAAAGAACGCTGTTTTTCTTTACTCTCGTTCCCTCCTGGAGATAGTGGTAGACCGTTCCGGCGGCAGGTGCGCTGTAAACCTGTTCATTCCGCACAATATATCCGGAGGTATCGACCTTATTTTCATATACCTCAAGTATTGCCGCCTGAGTATCCACAGGATTTTCAACATATCTTATTCCGTAAAATATACAGAAGAAAGCCACTCCTGCCAGCACAACAAATATGCTTTTTTTCATGCCGACTCCTTTCATAAAATACACATACCGAAATCCTTCGGCTGTTAATCCATTAACATATTAATCATATCCCACACGGTGATTTTACCCTCGTCGGTCTTGGTGGAAAAGGGCACAAGAATATCCTCATCGGTAAGGGAAAGCTCACGTTCCAGCATAACAAGGTTTGTTTCAAGCTCACGTTTTTTCAGCTTATCCGTTTTGGTGGCAATTACAATCGCTCCCTCCTCCGGTCTTGACGCCCTCACCCACTCAAGCATCATTTTGTCATCATTGGTGGGTTCATGCCGCGAATCAACCAGCAGCATCACTTTCTTAAGCTGCGGACGGCTGTTTAAATAATCGTCCATCATCTCTCCCCAGCTCTCAACCTCCGCCTTCGAGCGTTTCGCATAACCGTATCCGGGAAGGTCAACAAGGTAAATTGTATCGTCTATATTGTAAAAATTAATTGTTATTGTCTTGCCCGGCGTGGAGCTTACCCGTGCGAGAGATTTCCTGTTCAGGAGCTTGTTAATCATGGAGGATTTCCCCACATTGGAACGTCCCACAAAGGCGATTTCAGGATAGCCGCTTGTTGGGTACTGCCCCTTTTTTACAGCCGATACCTCAATTTCCGCATTGTGTATATTCAATTAAAATCCCTCCTTTTAATCCTCTTCATGGTTGGATTCCTCTTCAGGTATTATAAAGCGTTCAGCCGCCCGTTTTCTGACAAGAGCGATTTTTAGCACCTCATCCATACCGGAAACAGGCACAAACCGCAAATTTTCTTTAACCTCCGCCGTAACATCGTCCAGGTCCGGTTTATTTTCCGCCGGAATTATTACGGTCTTCACACCTGCGCGGTATGCCGCCGCCGACTTTTCCTTAAGTCCGCCTATAGGCAGAACCCGTCCGCGCAATGTTATTTCGCCGGTCATTGCAACATCACTGCGTACCGGATATCCCGTAAGCGCCGTAGCAATGGCAGTTGCCATCGTAATCCCGGCAGACGGACCGTCTTTGGGGACTGCGCCCTCAGGCACATGAAT
>JAQXUJ010000009.1 GCA_029219925.1 Clostridiales bacterium
CTTTTGTATTGCCTCACTGTCATCATTTATACCGTTTCCGGAAGCTCCAAGTTCCTTTACATTAATCATTTTTCTTCTTCCTTTTTTTGATTTATTCTATCACGGACGTGGTATAAAGTCAATAAAAAGGATAAATATTTGATTTTTTTCATCACCATGGCATGTGTCAATTCATACGTGCATTTACGGTAAATTTACTTCTGTTATTATACTATCCGATGTCTGCATCTCCCGTTGCAGGATTATCTATGAGTTTACCGTCTTTGTCGAAACGTGAACCATGACACGGGCAATACCATGTATGCTCATGTTTATTCCACTTTAATGCGCAGCCCATATGCGGACATCTTTTTGTGGTGGGCGTCAACAAATTTGCGGCAGCTTCACGATTTTTCCGGTCGTATTTTTTGTGATGCCGGACGCAATTTTACTGCCTTCGACAAGGATATAATCTACCCCGGCCTCTTTCAGAAAAAACGCACATAATATTCCGCAAAGTCCTCCTCCGATAATCAGAACATCGGTCTTTTTATCTCCCTGTAATTCATTAAATGCAGGCAGCTCTGCACTTACTGTCCATATAGATTTTTTCATTTCGTCCTCCTGTTTTTTTCTTAGTATTTGCAAATGAAGAAAATAAAAAACATAGATACGATAATTTGCAGTATAAGGCAAGAATTTGACGCCGCTGTTCCATCTCCGCATCCGGAAAGAAATAAAACCTCTGTACCATAAAGAATTGTACAGAGGTTTTATACTTATAATTTGACGTTTAGTTATAATTTCGTATTACAACAACACTTCATGTCCTGTTCGTGCCGATTCGTAAATTGCGTCAAGAATTCTCATAACTTCAATACCGTCTTCAGCCGGCGCCCGGCAAGGTGTGTTATTTAAAATGCAATCAATAAAGTGCTCCATTTCATTTGTAAACAAATTGCTTTCCTGTTTATAATTATCGAGATTGGGAGTTACGTCAACCATGTAATCGTTCATTTCGGTGTAAATCTTAAATCCATTTTCGTCAATTTTAATTCCGCCCTTATCTCCGAACAGCTCCTTTTTAGTGCATGGCTCGCCGTTTAGACTGTAGCTTGTTTCAAGAAGTGTTGTACTGCCGTTATCGTAACGGATAATTTCTGTTGCAAAATCCTCGACATTGAACACATCTTCATCCTTTGCATCCTCCGGTGTCCATCCAACACCTGTCTTAAGGTTACTCCGTTTGCCGAGCTTATCCGCTGTAACAGCATATACAGAAACAGGTTTGGGATTTCCCATGAGGTATCTTGTAAGGTCTATTACATGTACGCCAATATCGATAACAGGACCGCCTCCTGAAATTTCCTTGTTGCAGAACCATCCTCCGGGAGCGCCGTGTCTTCTTAAATATGTAGCCTTTGAGTGGTAAATATTTCCAAAATAGCCCTTATCAATAAAATCCTTTGTGATTTCACTCATATTATCAAAACGCAGTACAAAACCAATCATAAGGAGCTTTCCATTCTCTTCAGCAGCCTTTTTCATAAGCTCTCCCTCTTTTGCGGAACATGCCATAGGCTTTTCACACAAAACGTGAAGACCTGCATTCAGGGCAGCAATAGTACATTTTGCATGGTTATTGTTCCATACGCATACATCTGCGGCATCAAGTGTTTCTTTTGCAAGCATTTCCTCAACACTCGTATATCTGTTCTTGATACCAAATTTATCTGCTGTCTTATTAAGACGCTCTTCGTTAATATCACAAATTGCGGCAACCTCTGCATTTTCGCAGTTTGAATACGCAGCAAGGTGTGTATTGGCGATTCCGCCTGCACCTATAATTCCTACTCTAACCTTTTTCATAAAAATCATCTCCTATTTTATAAGGCCGCTTAAAAAATCAACAGCTATTTTAATATCCTTTTCGGGCGTTGCCCCACATTCGCGCTCAATAGTTAAAAATCCCTTATAACCAATATCGTTCAGCGCCGCAAGATATTGATCAAACGGAACACTTCCTGTCCCGAGAGGAACCTCTTCAAAAAAACCACCCTGAGCGTATTCTTCCGGGATCGGATGCGTCGCATTATAAATATATTCAGGATTGGATTCCCTTAGCTTTATACCGTCCTTGGCATGAGTATGTACTATATAATCCTTGAGCGTATATACCGCTTCAACAGGGTCGTCTCCCAATACCATAGCAAGATTTGCGGGATCAAGATTTACCGCAACCCCGTCGCTGCCGAGACTGTCAAGAAATCCTTTAAGGATTTTTGCAGGTTCCGGACCGGTTTCCACCGCAAAATGTGCGTCCATACTTTTTGCAAATTCGGCAAGTGTGTAGCATGCCTCCTGCATAATTTTGTATCTGTCGTGGTTTTTATCAGCAGGCACAACACCTATATGTGTTGTTACAATATCACATCCCAGCTTTTTAGTAATTTCCATAATGCGCTTGGTTTTTTCGATATTTTCTTTGTTTTTTTCCGGATCCATAAATCCGTGACCTAAGTCACCGCATACTGCGGAAATAACAATACCGTTTGATGACACGATGTCACAGGTTTCTTTTACCTTTTTGTTTACTACACTCTCGGGAGCAGATAAATCGCACGGACATGATATCTGCACACCGTCCGCACCTAATTCGGCAGCTTTTTTAATCCCTTCTGCAAAAGGTACTCTAAATGAATCTACCATTACACCAATTGAAAATCCATACATAAAATATTCCTCCTTGACCATTTTCCTGTCGGACAGGTATTTTCAATAGCTATATCCTGGAGGCGGATCTGCGGCAGCAAATCATGATTCCTCCTTTTGTATTGACTTTTTACAATTTTTATTATATACTCTAATTACATTAACTTCAATAATAATTTTGCTTTAAATTAGCACAATTTTGAGGTGGGTTTATGAACGATATTTCCTTATACGAAAAAATACCTGAGATAGAACAGAAATTCCCGATTAAGGTATTCCGTCAATCGGCTTCATCTCTATCACCCCATTGGCATGAGCATATTGAGCTGCTGCATATTTTGTCAGGAAGCGGCACATTCACCTGCGGCTCAAAGACGTTTTACGCCGAAGCAGGGGATACCATTGCCGTAAACAGTAATGAGCAGCACTCTTTCACTTCCGACGATACCGTAAATTATTTTTGTATTATAATTAATATTGCCTTTTTTTGCGATGTTGATTTTGAAAACATTCTGCTTGTTTCTAAAATTCCTCCCGACAACGAAATCAGTAAATATATCCGGGAAATGTACAACGAAAAAATTTCCGAAAAAATCGGCTCTAATATGGTGATAAAGGGTACTGCTTACCTACTGATGTCCCATTTAAGGCGCTGCTACACGGAAGCTCATCTTTCTAAGCATGAATATGATATGCGCATGGCAAAACTAAAAAAAATAAACGGCATACTTGATTATATCCATGAGCATTATAATGAGGACTTGTCTACGTCTGTTCTTGCAAAAAAATGGTTCTTAAGCGAAGGCTATATTTGCCATATATTCAAAAAGGCGTCAGGAAAGACAATCATTCAATATATTAACGATGTACGCATTGAAAAGGCAGCGCTGCTGCTTGAAAACACCGACGAAAGCATCGCCGGTATCGCCTCAAAGGTCGGTTTTGAGGACGTAAATTATTTTGACAGACTGTTTAAAAAACAAACCGGCATGAGTCCGAAAAAATACCGCAATATAAAAGCTCAGTCGTTGACCGGACGTAATATTGCCGAATAATGCGTAATCATTCATGCCATTTCACCACCCTTTACCCGTTTAACAGTTACAATATAAAATACCGGAAAATTCACTGTTTATCACGAATTTTCCGGTATTTTTTAGATGATGAATATACATGAAATGACTTTGAAATAAAATCAAGCGCCAACGCCGCTAAAAGAGATGGATTACTTTATCATTCCGGTTTGATTACCGACATTACGCACATGTCGTTATTAAACTGCTGACAAAATCTTTTTTCAATATCTTCAAAGGTTATTGCGCTGTATTCGTCAAAATAATCAAAATAATTAATGTTCATAAACGACATAGTCAGGAAATTATGTGCATATCCCTCAATATTATTATATGAGCGGATATAATCTCCCCAGGTAACCTTTTTTATTCGCTCAAAATCATCACGCGAAAGCCCCGTTTTTAACAGAGTGTCAATGTACGATGTAATTTTATCATACACTGCCCGGGGATTTTTACTTTCTCCGTCAACCTCGGTATATGCGTAATCCGTCTGAGGAGCATATTCAAAAGAAAAATTCTGGGTAATAAGTCCCTCCTTGTAAAGCTCGTTATACAGTTTTGAACCCTTACCGAAAAGCATTTCGGTAAGAATATCCATTTCAATTGCTTTTTTCAAAAGCTTTTTTCCGGAATATCCCACATCATTGTCCTTCCAGCCAATCATAAACATCGGGGTAGCGACGCTTATTGACTGCTCCTTGAATTTTCCCGCCACCGTTTTAGGCTCATCGGGATAAATTCGCTTGATTTCTTCGGTAAAAGGCTTGTTATCCTTTATATTTTTCTCAATGACTTCCAAGGTCTTTTCAACGTCCAGGTCACCCGTTACAAACAGTGTCATATTCGACAGGTTATAAAATGTGTTATAGCACTTATAAAGAAGCTTCTCGTCAATTTTGGCAATGCTCTCTACAGTTCCCGCAATATCAATTTTAACCGGATTATTATGATATAAAAGACCCAGAAAATTAAAGAACAGCCTCCACGGCGCATTATCGTCATACATACGTATTTCCTGTCCGATTATACCCTGTTCTTTTTGGACGCTTTCCGCCGTAAAATAGGGCGACTGCACGTAGTCCATAAGCGTTTCGAGATTTTCGTAAAAATGCCCGGTGGCGGAAAACAGATACGCCGTCATATTAAAGCTCGTGAATGCGTTTGCCTCTCCGCCGTATTTTGAAAATTTATCAAAAACATTACTGCCGTCCGGCTGGTCAAACATCTTATGCTCAAGGTAGTGGGCAATACCGTCCGGAACCTTTGTAATCTCGTTTTCTCCCGGAACGACAAACTCCGAATCAACCGACCCGTATTTAGTCCCGAAAATTGCATAGCTTGAGCTGTAGCCCTTACGTGGCATAATATAAACAGAAAGCCCGCTCTCATGTTTTTTATAATACAGACTTTCTCCGGTCAACTTATCAGTTATTTTTTCCATTATTCTTCCTCCTTTCCCGCGAGAAAATAAACGGTATTGAGTTCTGCCTTCTTCATAGCGTCTACTACATCTTGTACTGTAACCGCCGTAATACCCTTCTTGTAATCCTCAATATTTCTGCCTGTTCGTCCTATTTTCTCGTTAAGGAAAAAGGATATAAGTCCTTGCTGACTGTCATAGGTGGAATTCAGACTGTTTATTAAAAATTCCTTGCTGGAATTAAATTCAAGCTCGGTAATATTCCCCTTTTTCATTTCTTCAAGCTGAACCATTATTTCCTTGTAAGCCGTTTCAAAATTTTTAAATTCAATTCCGGCATTTACCATCAAAAAACCCTTGTACTTATCGGTAAAGGAACCGGCGTAATAGGCAAGGCTAAGTTTTTCGCGTACATTATTAAACAGCTTGCTCTGTGCTCCGCCGCCAAAGATTGCGTTTCCGACAAGAAGCCCAAAATAGTCATGGTCAGTCGGCTTAATTCCGGTCAAAAATCCCATTGACAGCTTTCCCTGTGTTACGTTTAGCCTTTCGGTAATATTTTTTACATGAGAGCTGCTCTTTAAAATATTGTTCTCCGGAAGGCTTGCCGGTGTAAATTCCAAATGCGACACAAAAGAACGAATCTGAGCTTCCAGCTCATTAATGTCCGCTTCGCCGCATACATAAATATCAATGGGCGAACCTACAATGATTTTCCTGTAATATCCGTAAAGCTCTTCCCGTGTGATTTTTTTCATTTTATCCGCATAACCGAGACGGGGAATTTCGTATTTGTCTCCCTTAGCCATCTCTTCCTGACAACGATAGTTTGCATAGATACGTTTGTCGTTAATAATATTGTTAATTTTTGTAACGGAATTTGCTCGCTCCTGCAAAAAGCTTTCTTCGTCAAATTCATCAAGTCCGTCAAAAACTACCGAAAGCATAAGCTTCAGCAATCCGCCTGTGAGCTGTTCTCCGTCTGGCGCATATTTATCCGTAATGGTTTCACCGTCAAAGCACAACAGGTGATCGTTCCCTCTTTTTGCAATTCCCGCCGAAAATACCGCACCGTACAAGTTTTCAAGATAGTGTTCAATCTCCTCAGACGTCCCGCAAATTTTGCAGCCACGCTTTAACACATGAGGAAGTAGCGCATTATATGACGCCTCTTCACGATTTAATTCCCTGTGTATATACAGGCTTACCGACGTGGTCTTTAGCTTTTCCATCGGAATATAGTTAAGGACTATATTATCGTTTATATTAATAACCTTCAGCATTATTCTGCTCCTTTACATATTGTAAAATCTTACCTAAATATTGTACCTCAAAATTACAAAAAAGTCAATATTATCCCACATAGCTTTCAATATCTTCAAAGGTCAGGTCCTTATGAAGAGCAAGATTGATACCATTTGCCACCGTTTTGGCTGCGCGCTCTATTACAAGGTCAATATCCTTGGGCGTTACCATCATATTCCCTACGTTTTTTGTCAGAGCTTTATGGATTATATCCCGCTTATTCATTTCGGACAGGCAGCCGGACAGTCCGTTGTCATCCGCAACAGCCATGTCAATACTGTCCGAAGCAATGGTTGCCGCGTCCACAACGGTGGGAACGCCTATTGCAATAACCTTTGTTCCAATACTTTCCTCGTCAATTCCGCTCCGCTTATTTTCAACTCCGGAACCGGGGTTAATACCGCTGTCGGAAATTTGGATTGTTGTGGAAATTCTGTCAATACTGCGGGACGCAAGGGCGTCAACAGCGATAACAAGCTCCGGCTTGATTTTGTCGGCTACTCCCTTTATTATATCGGTGGTTTCAATCCCCGTGGTGCCCAAAACACCCGGTATCAGTGCGCATACCGAGCTGTAGGAGCTGTCAAGAAAATTTTCCATATGGGTTTTAATATGATTTGTCACCATAAGCCGTGAAACAACTTCCGGTCCAAGAGCATCGGGTGTAATAAATTTATTTCCCAAGCCTACCACAAGAGTTTTCGTATCTTCGGAAATATCGCAAAGCATGCGAATCTGCTCCGACAATACAATGCATGCCTTTTCATAAACCTCATTTGAATATTTAAGCTGCGGAGCTTCAATAGTAATATACTTCCCCATGGGCTTACCCAGAATTTCTTCACCGCGTTCATTTTTTACATGAATTACGGTTACAAAAATTCCATCCTCATTGTATTCCTTTACATCAATTCCTTGTAAATGATTTTCCTCCGCTTTTTTCTTGCTGCACATTTCATGAGCCTCTATGGCAAGGTCCGTTCTGATTTTATTCATAGAAACACTCTCCCTTCTTTCGTATATTTTTTGTATTATAAGTAAAACTATTCTTCAATTTTTTCCGAAAGCTTTTTTATTGCACGTTTCTCAATCCGGGATACGTAGGAACGGGATATGCCAAGTTTCTCTGAAATTTCTTTCTGTGTTTTTCGCCGCTCATTATTCAGACCGTACCTCCAACACAGAATATTTTTTTCGTCCGGTGTAAGCACCTCGTTCATTGCGATATATAATTTTTTAATGTTTATTTTAAGAGCAACAGCGTCGGAAATGTCGTCGACGTCGGCAGGAAGAATATCGGAAAAGGTCATATTGTTTCCTTCCTTGTCGGTGCCGATGCATTCCTCAAGAGATATGTCATTTGCCGTTTTCTTAGAAAGGCGTAACATCATTAATACCTCATTTTCAATGCAGCGGGCAATATACGTTGTAAGCTTGGAGGTTTTAGTGCTGTCAAAGGTATTGATCCCCTTTATAAGTCCTATGGTACCTACCGAAATCAAGTCGTCCATACTTTCTTTATCATTGGCATACTTTTTCGCAATATGCGCGACAAGTCTCAAATTATGCTCAATCAATATATTTTTAGCATTTTCGTCGCCCTCCGCCAAAAGTGCGACGTATTTTTTCTCTTCCGCCGCCGACAGCGGCTTGGGGAATGCACTTCCGCCGCCGACAAATCCTAACAGAAGCATAACGTTGCCGAATAAGTTTACTAAAAATTCAAACATAAAATCACCTCGGATAATTATATGAACTGCAGCGAACGCTTCTGCACGTCCCGCCGTCCCATAATTCCGCAGAAAAAACCGCCTATTTACAAAATTTGCATTTTATGATATAATATGGGACAGACTACAATAAAAAAGAAACGGAGCAAAAAGATGTTTATTGATAAAGCCAAAATATTTATCAAGGCAGGAAACGGCGGAAACGGAGCGATTGCTTTCCACCGAGAAAAATATGTCGCTGCCGGAGGTCCTGACGGTGGTGACGGAGGGAAAGGCGGAAATGTCATA
>JAQXUJ010000010.1 GCA_029219925.1 Clostridiales bacterium
ATGGAAAGATTACAGGGAAAAGTCGCTGTTGTAACAGGTTCAACAAGCGGAATCGGTGTTGGTATAGCACGGACATTTGCTCAAGAAGGTGCAAAAGTCGTTGTCTGCGGACGACGTGAGGCAAAAGGTCAGGCAGTTGTCGACGGCATACTTGCGGACGGTGGAGAGGCATGCTACCACTTCATGGATATAACCGTAACGGACAGTATCGATAAATTGTTTCAAGATACAGCCCAAAAATACGGTAAGATTGACATTTTGGTCAATAACGCAGCAAACGTCGCATTAAAGGACGGGCGTGTTGACGAATTAACTCTGGACATGTGGGATAAAATATTCCAAAGCGATATACGCGGTACTTTTTATGCTATAAAATCCGTACTGCCGTATATGAAGGAAAACAAAGGCGGTTCTATCATTAACATTGGCTCTATGGCTTCCTGCGGCGGAGATTTAGGATCAACGGCATACGCTTGCGCAAAAGCCGGAGTGGATATGCTTACAAAATCCACCGCACTACAGTACGGCAAAGAAAATATCCGCTGTAACTGCGTCCGTCCCGGCTTGATTGTAACACCTGATAATGAGGCTCATGTTCCGCAGACCTTAAAGGATATATTTCTTAACAATATTATGGTGAACCGATACGGCTGCCCCGAGGATATAGCTAACATATGCGTTTACCTGGCTTCCGATGAAAGCGAATACTTCACGGGACAGGTGATTACCGTAGACGGAGGATTAAATGCCCATGTCTCCACCGTCGGGCAATTCAAGGAAATGCAAACACGCACGTGGTAACAATTTAATAAAACGGAAAGAGCATTGCATTACCTGCACTTATTGCTCTCTCCGTTTCTTTTTTTACTTGCACTATTTAATTCTATATTTTCATCTCGTCCTGCATATTTTAGACACTATAGAGGATATTGTCAAAGCCAATTTTCTTTGCAATTTTTTCACATTCTTCAAATCTAAAACAAAGACTCAAGCTGCTGTGACTGTCACTTGAGAGTATGACTCTTCCGTTCTTTTCTTTTATATACCTCAAAATGTCAACAGAAGGATAGGGTGTGCTTCTGTATCCTCTCGAAATTGCTCCGGTATTGATTTCAAAGGGAACATTACAGGGAATAAGACGATCCGCCGCCGCTTTATATGCCGTGATATATCTTTCGTTCCGCTCGTCAAAATATCTTCCCTTTTCATTAAATTTTGTAATTAAATCAAAATGCCCTATAATATCTGCATTGGTTTTATATACAACATCGGAAACCGTTTTAAAATATTCTTCGGCAAAGCTGTAAAAATCGCCTCCGAAATATCTCTTTACCGCCCCTGCAAATATTTCGTCCGATTCATCAACCGGAATATAAACATCGTCCGCCTTTATATAGTGAACGGAGCCGATAACAAAGTCAAATCCGTCCGTCGGCTCATCGGAATAATAGTCCTGTTCAACACCGCATAAGATTTTAATCTTGTCTTTGTATTTTTCCTTTAAAAGATTTATTTCCGATTTATACTCCCCTATTCTATCCTTTTTGATGCAATAGCTCTCATCAAAATGTGTATAGGAATGAACAGAAAATCCAATGCACGATAAGCCTTTGTCAATTGCTGCCTTGACCATTTCTTCGGGAGTGTTTTTTCCGTCACAGTAGGTTGTGTGAGTATGCAAATCAACAGAAATCATTGTGTCATTTTCTCCTGCTTTATTTTATGATCAATAACGTGTCTTGAGGCAAGTTCTCGGTGAATATCTTCAAGAGAAATTCCCATTTCAATCATAAGAACCATAACGTGATATGTTAAATCCGCAATTTCATAGATTGTTTCTTTTTTATCCTCTGCCTTTGCGGCAATTATAACCTCTGTGCTTTCTTCACCGACCTTTTTCAGAATTTTATCAATGCCTTTTTCAAAAAGATAGGAGGTATAGGAACCATCCTTTTTTTCCGTTTTTCTGCCTTTTATTAGTCCCATAAGACTGTCAAGAGAAAACTCGGAAAGCTCATTGCTTGTCCATAACGGATTGTGAAAGCACGATTCGCTTCCTTCGTGACATGCCGGACCGTCCTTTTCAACCAATACAACCAAAGCGTCTTTGTCACAGTCCGCCGTTATCGAAACAATATGCTGATAATTTCCGCTCGTTTCGCCCTTTTGCCACAATTCTTTTCTCGATCTGCTCCAAAAACAGGTTAATCCCGTGTCAATAGATTTTTCCAGACTTTCACGATTCATATACGCAAGAGTTAATACCATCTTTGAAACCGCATCCACAATAATTGCAGGAATCAAACCTTTTTCATCAAATTTTAATTCATCAATATTCATAATAATCCTCCATTCTGCCGCTATACAAAAAAACGGGAAATAAGCAAGCTGCTTGCCGTTTTGCATGGCAAATAAATTCTTTTTAAATTCTTACGGGAATGTCTGCTTTTTTTAATTCCGATTTTAATTCGGGAATTTTAACCTCTCCGAAATGAAAAATAGAGGCAGCAAGACCGGCGTCAACCTTGGGAAGTGCCGTAAAAAGCTTTTTAAAATCTTCGATGCAGCCCGCTCCACCGGACGCTATAACAGGAACATTCACGGCGTTGGTAACAGCGTCAAGCATTTCAAGATCAAAGCCCTGTTTTACACCGTCCGTATCAATTGAGTTGACAACAACCTCTCCGGCGCCCATATCGACACAGTGCTTAATCCATTCGATTGCTTCCATGCCCGTATTCGTTCTGCCTCCTGTTGAAAAAACCCGGAACACACCGTCAACACGCTTAACATCAGCGGAAATTACAACGCATTGGTTACCGTACAGCTTAGCCGCCTCGTAAATTATATTGGGATTTTTAATTGCCCCGGAATTTACGCTGACCTTATCAGCTCCGCATTTTAATACACGGTCAAAATCATCAACCGAATTAATACCTCCTCCTACCGTTAAAGGTATAAAAATTTTTTTTGCCACCTCGGATAAAATATCGGTAAACAGTGCCCTTCCCTCGGCAGAAGCCGTTATATCATAGAAAACAAGTTCATCCGCTCCGCTTTCGCTGTAATATTCGGCAAGACGGACAGGGGAGGACACATCATTCAATCCAAGAAAATTTACCCCTTTGACCACACGTCCGTCCTTAACGTCAAGACATGGAATAATTCGTTTTGTAATCATTTTGCCACCTCGATTGCCTCTTTTAATGAAATTGCGCCTGTGTAATACGCTTTGCCGATAATAGCTCCGTAAAGATTCAGCGAACGAAGCTTTTTCACATCCTCAATGGAAGATACGCCACCCGACGCAACAATATTTATATTCAATTTTTCGGATAACTCACTGTAAAGAGAATGATTTGTTCCCTGCATGGCTCCGTCCTTTGATATATCGGTACAAATTAGTGTTTTCACTCCCAGCCTCTGCATTTGCTCGCCAAAGCTCAAAAAATCATAATCGGACTTTTCCGTCCATCCCGAAATTGCCGCACATCCGTCCTTTATGTCAATGCCGACGGCAATTTTGTCGCCGTATTTTTCCGTGGCTGATGAAACAAGCCTTTGATCCTTTACCGCCGCCGTCCCCAGAATAACTCGGTCTGCGCCTGCCTTTATGTACTTATCAATAACCTCCATACTTCGTATACCGCCGCCTATTTCGGTAAAAAGACCGCATCCGTCAATTATTTTTTTGACGGTGTCCATATTGGGCGTCTGACCGTTTTTTGCCCCCTCCAAGTCAACAATATGAATATGCGTTGCGCCCTGAGCTTCAAAATCCCGTGCAATCTCTATGGGATTTTCACTGTAAACGGTCATTTTACTGTAATCGCCTTTAAACAGCCGGACTGCCTTTTTGTCAAAAAGATCTATCGCCGGAAATATAATCATAGTTAACCCTCCGTTTCGCAAAAAGCACGTAAAATATTAAGTCCGACTCTTCCGCTTTTTTCGGGATGAAACTGACAGCCGAAAACATTTCCGTCAGCAACCGCCGCGGTAAGCTCCGAGCCGTATTCCGCAGTCGCAATAATGCTTTCACTGCAGTCCGCCCCATAATATGAATGAACAAAATATACAAAATCGCCTTTATTTATGTATTTGAAAAGTTTATTTTCAGGCCGGATTAAATTAAGGGCATTCCATCCGATATGAGGAATTTTTAAACCCTTCGGAATAACATCCGCAATAGGACGTATTTCTCCCTTTATTAAACCCAATCCCTCATGTTCTCCGTATTCATAGCTTTTTTCAAACAGAAGCTGCATTCCCAGGCAAATGCCGAGAATGGGTTTTTGGGACCTTGCTTCCTCTTTAATAATTCTGTCAAGTCCCGTCTGTCTCAGCTTTTCCGCCGCGTCACCGAATGCTCCGACTCCGGGAAGTATTATTTTTTCGGCATTTTCTATTTCCTCCGGATTGCCGGTAACGGCAGCTTTTACTCCTATGGCATCAAGAGAGCTTTTAAGGGAAAACAAGTTACCCACTCCGTAATCAATAATTGCAACCATTTAAAGCACTCCCTTTGTTGAGGGTATTTCGTCCGCAAACAACGGATCGATTTTTACTGCATCTCTGAGACTGCGTGCCGCAGACTTAAAGGTCCCCTCTATAATGTGATGTGAATTTTTTCCGCTCAGCTGTCTTATATGAAGTGTACATCCCGCATTTCTGACAAACGCAAGGAAAAACTCCTCGGTAAGCTCGGTATCAAAATATCCCACCTTTTGCGACGGAATGTCCAGACTGTATACAAGGCAGTCTCGTCCCGAAATATCAACGGCAGTTAATATAAGTGCCTCGTCCATAGGAAGAATTGAATCCGCATAACGGTTAATTCCTTTTTTTTCACCAAGCGCTGTTGCAAAAGCCTGTCCAAGACATATTCCTATATCCTCCACGGTATGGTGATAATCAACCTGTGTATCCCCGCTGCAGTGAAGCTCAATGTCAAAGCGTCCGTGGCGCGCAAAAAGCGTAAGCATATGATCAAGGAAACCGCATCCGCTTTCAATATTGCTTTTTCCGCTGCCATCAATATTAAGGCTGATACTTATTTTTGTTTCGGCGGTTTCTCGGTTAATTTCGGCTGTTCTCATTTAATTCTCCTCCAATATAGATTTTAGCGCGGATATAAGAGCCTTCATCTGCTTCCTTGTTCCTATTGTTATTCTGTTATAATCCGAAATTCTCGAATTATCAAAATGCCGCACCAAAATGTTTTTTTCTTTAAGTGAACTATAAATTTTTTTCCCGCTCATTTCAGGATGTTTTGCAAAAATAAAATTAGCTGACGAAGCGGTAAGCTCAAACCCCAACGCCTTTAATTCTTTTGAGGCAAACTCACGGTTTTCTTTTATTTTTTTACAATTGTCCTCGGTATATTTATTGTCCCTTAAGCTGCCGAGTCCGGCAGCCATGGTCATATTATTGATATTATAGGGATTTGTGGAATATTTAACAGTATTTAAATCTTCAATTATTTCCTTGCATCCCACACCGAAACCCAGACGTGCGCCTGCCATAGACCTTGACTTTGAGAAGGTTTGAGTAACCAACAGGTTATCGTACTTTTTGATAAGCGGAACAGCGCTTGTTCCTCCAAAATCTATATATGCCTCGTCAATGACTACAATGTTATCGGGACAGCTTTTTACAATTTTCTCAATCTCATTCAGGGAAAGAGCTATTCCGGTAGGCGCATTCGGGTTGGCAATAAAAATAGTTTTGTTAAGCCCCTTATAGTCGTCTGTATTAATTGAAAAATCCTCTTTAAGCGGAATTTCCGTATAAGGCACATTGTTAAGCTGTGCAAAAACCGGATAAAATCCATATGTGATGTCGGGGAAAGCCGCACCGTGGTTTTCATCGCAGAAAGCCATAAAAGCAAAATTCAAAATCTCATCCGAACCGTTGGTAAGGAGTATTTCATCAGCGGATACGCCCAAATACTCTGCAAGAGCCGCGTTTAAATCAGAACAGGTAGGATCGGGATAAAGATTAAGTCCTCCTGCCGCACATGACGCAAACCTTACTGCGTTTTCCGACGGCGGATACGGAGATTCGTTTGTATTCAGCTTAATGAATTGTGTGTCCTTCGGCTGTTCGCCGGGGACATATGGTGTTAAATTTTTATATTTACTGCTGAAAAATCTGCTCATATTTATTCCTCAATTCGTATAACCGCACTTTTCGCATGAGCTGTCAGTCCCTCTTTTTTTGCAAAAAATCCAACGTCCTGCGCAACTTTTTTAAGTGCGTCCCTGGTATAGTATGTATACTGTGTTTTCTTAATGAAATCATCTACCGAAAGCGGGCTTGAAAATTTAGCCGTTCCGCCGGTAGGCAGCGTATGATTAGGACCCGCCATATAATCACCCAGCGCTTCGGGACAGTTTCTGCCCATGAAAATTGAACCCGCATGGCGTATGGAGTCAAGGTAGTCAAATGGATTATCAACACACAGCTCAAGATGTTCCGGTGCAATTTCATTTGCAATATCAATGGCTGTAGAAATACTGTCCGCTACAATAATTTTACCGTTATTGTCTATGGA
>JAQXUJ010000011.1 GCA_029219925.1 Clostridiales bacterium
CAATGCTGTCCTCCGGTGCAACACCTACCTTGTCAACAGCCCGCTTAATACAGCCGAGCAAATCAACCTTGGTGTACTTTACATTTACCGTGCCTATCAAATCTATGATTTTGCTTACTGTTTCAATATAATCATTGGCAATGCTCTGTCCCAGCTGAACCCGTTCAAGAGCCTTGTCATACTCGCCCTTTTTTATATTATTGGCGGCAATTCTGCATTGCTGGGACACACCGAAAAATGCATTTTTATACGAGTGAAGACTCATGCTCAGATTTCTGTTGATGTGATTCCACCGCAGCAGAAATAAAAATTTATTTGTCCGCTCATGTACCCAATATGGCCTGAAAAACAGCACGACAACAAGTACAAGCATTACAATAAGCCATAGTACAATCGAGGTCAGAAGTCCTGACGGATAGTCGGTTATATTGGGCAGACCTACCATATTAACATTATAAAACA
The DNA here is from genome assembly GCA_029219925.1 of Clostridiales bacterium. Classification (GTDB taxonomy): domain Bacteria; phylum Bacillota; class Clostridia; order UBA1381; family UBA1381; genus UBA1738. The sequence goes on from JAQXUJ010000011.1 coordinate 463, forward strand.
TGATACTTTTGAACATTCCGCCTATGAGAAAAAAATAAACATAGAGATTTATTATAAGAACGCAAAATCCCGAAGCAATCATATCCTTGCGATTAACGAAAATCACCGTTTTACGCAGCTTAAATGCCATCAAAAGTATGGGCATTATCATATATGCTATGAGCATGCCCCTGTTTACGACATTATTAACCCTAACAAATCCGGACCAGAATGCCACTGAGCTTTCCGTGCCGCGTTCAAGCAGCACGGAAAGCCTTCGTGAAACCTCCGGGTCTGCATATATGAATATGTATATACACGGAACTAAAAGCAACAGACACTTATACCATTTTATATGATAAAGCTGCTTTACAAACAATACCGATGTCATCATGTAAAGCGATATGGAGCAGTTAAATGCACGTATTATTGTACTTAGCGGCTGCTTTACCATATTCATGTACTGATAAATACGGTATTCCATATTTACCATATATGATGGCTGGAGAGTTTTGGATAAATACACAATCCCAACCAGGATATTAACAGAAATAGTTATGAAATAAATGCTGACAATTTTAACAAATTTATTGCTCCAAAACATCAGCAGAATACATGCCATAATCAGCATCACTACAGCTGCCGTAATAATCATGCTTTTCCGCCTCCTCACTGATAATATAGCATATATCTTTTAACTGTGTCAATATTTTGGCAATATTTTTTTATTCCATTTTCTGGCAATTTTTCATGCCGACACTGCCTGCCCATACATATGCACGTATGCTTACGTCATCTTCAGAAGCTCCGGGAACCCGCGGAATACTGCAAACCGCAACATTTCTTCCGTTTTCCGCAAGCTCCGTCTTTTCGGCGTTAACCTTGTAAAGCCGCCCCTTTGAATATGCCGCCACCATAAAATATACCGTCTGTCTGCTGCCGTTGTTTAATAACTCTGCGGTGTAGGCGTCGGTTCCCCTTGAAATCGACGCCGTTATTTCACTATCGTCGCCGATTTGGTATTCGCCTACATATTGGTCTGCAAAAAGGACAGTCTCCGACTTAACACCGTAAAAATCTGCCAAAAGATGTATTTCCTGAGGTTCATTTGTATTAAATACAAGCTTTCCTCCGGATATTTCGGCGTCGCCTGAAATTACACTCCAATTTATCAGCTGTTTATTGACTATTCTATGGCTTTTGCCGTCAAAGCTTATACCCGACACCGCAAGCTCGGCTAAATCGAAGTCTCTGATGTTTGTGCAGCTTCTGTTTTCAATTTTCAGCTCGGCAGGAATCGGACGCATGGCAAAATTGTCAAAGATCAGCTCAGAAGGGTCACCGCCTGCCTTTATATATCTCCAGCCGACATGACCGTTGATTGAATAATCCGCAAGCGCCGGCACCGTGTACCACAGCTTAATCCAGCCATTTTCCATCGGCTCACTTCCGTATGCGGTAATTCCTACCGACTTATCTCCCCCGTTTTTACTGTTGTATATGTAATACGGAACAATATTAGAGGGAATTTCATTAAAACCTTTAATATAAATTTCAAAATAATAATTCTCTTTTTCCGGACGTGCTGTGTTAAGCTGAGGATGGAAGGAAAACAGTATATTTTCCTTATCATTTTCCCCCATCTCTGCGGTGTTTATCGCTATTCCCCTTCCACCGTTCATTCCATCGGTTACAGACGCCGTTCCGCTGCCTGATATAAAATATGGGTATGTGGTTAAGGAACTGTTAGTTGCATTTTCAAAATCGTTGGAATAGCTTTTAGCGCCGTATTCCGTGAATAAATATGTCGTTTCCGCTCTTGCCGTGCTGCTCAGGATACCCGCAACAAGCACAGCGGTAATTATCGCTTTTTTCATATCTAATCACCCCTTATTTGATATAATACGCCGTTGTGTACGGTCTGACGAAATTTTTATCCCATATGCAGAGCTTAACAACATCTGCGTTGCTTACATCCGCCTTCAATGAAACGTCAGTCTGCTCTTCCGGTGATATAATCTTCTCCTCCGACATGCTTACGCTTGTCAGCTTTCCATTCCGGTAGCAGCATGCATATGCAATTGCATCTAATGGATAATTGGAAATATTTTTTGCAATAAAGTTAATTTCGCTGCCCTCGGAAATTTTTGTAATCTCCTGTCCTGATGCATCGGTAGGTACTCCGGTAATCACAACCTGTTCATCATTTTTAACATATTCATAGTTAGTTTTAACCCGGTCGTTTTCGCTGCCCACAATCAGCGTATATCCTCCGGACAGAGCCTCCTTCGGCATATCAAATGAAAACACTGCCTCCGCTGACGTTTTTTCAAAAGTGCCTACATAAGCAAATCTATGCGTATTGAGGTCGGTGAAATTACCCTGACCGTATAGCGCCGTTACAGTATAAGTACCGTCCGGAGCATTCTCCGCAAAGTCTACCGATGCCGTGACCCTGCCATTTTCGCAGCTCGCCGACACTCCGTCAAGCACAGAAGCTCCGAACACAAAGCTTTTAACATGATATGTACTGCCTGTGCCTACAACTGCCTTATAGGTTCCGGGTATAGCGTCATATGGCATCTCGGTTTTAAAATAGCACTTGTCGTCAATCACCTCGGCATAGTCGGAAGTTATAATGTCTGCTTCCGACGCACCCGGGTATTGAGCATCACCATCAAGGATTAGCAGTGAAACTCCGCTCCCGGAAGAAAATGTACCCGCATAAAAACGGTCTGTTATCTCAACTGCGCTGCCGTCTGAGGTAATGCTCATTTCGCCTACGCCGTCATTTTCCGCCGTCTGTGCCGTCGGCAGAAATTCTATTCCAACCGCAGAATATTTAGGAATGGTGATCGTCGGATTTATCCCGTTCATACTATACATTTTCGTTGTTACACCATTTGGGGTTACTGAATTATTGTCAGCCGTTTCTACGTTTCCTCCCGAAACGATATACTTTTTCACAGCTTTGTATCCCGGAATATAAATATTAACGTTAATATCGGTATTTTGTCTTCCCACATCAGGCACAATTATAAGTTTTACTTTCCCGTCCTGTGTTTTAAACGCCTGTGCCATCGATTGAACTGTTCCGGAATTAGCAACGGTTGTTGAAACTGGGCTTCCGTCAGTCATATGCGCAAAAAGATTCCCTACCGCGCCGGCAGCGCTTGGTCTGAACACTCCGTCTTTGCAATATCTGTATGACGTCCACCATTCACCGCCGACCTCGCCGTTCTCGTTAGGTATTTCCGCCTTTCCGCTTCCCTCATATCCGTTAAAACCATATTGTATCACAGCGTCAATGCAATCCATTGAGAACACTTTAATATAGAATCTTCCCAGACCCAAAGCATACTTCATTGAGTTTGAGTCTTTAATATCATATCCTCCGCTTATATAAGAGCCTGTTTCAGTAAGCAGAATTTTAATGTCGGTATCCGCAATATAATCAAGTATAACGTTATATTCGGTATCCCGTCTGTCAATAATAGCTTTTGATGTTTTACTGATAATATTGAAATAATCATGATGCACCAAAAAATCAATATCATTTTTTAAAGCTCCGGCTACAACACTGTTCCATGCGCGGCAGCGCGCCTCATTTTCCTGTTTCGCTGTTCCCGAAGTATCTGTATACGAAATCATAGAGGATGAATAGGTCAGGGCAGCCAATTTTATATTCGGATTTACTGAATTCACCGCACTGATAAGCTCTGTGCATTTCTGCACATACTCCTGTGCCTGCGCCGCCACCTCGGCATTAGTTATACTGTTATAATCAACCTTGGGATAAAGCTCATTTCCAAGCTCAAACGCGTGAACCGGAATAGGATTGCTGATACCCATATCCACGCGCTTTTGAGCCCAGTTAACACCGTCCGAACCGACTGCATTAGCGTCGGTTGGCATAAGCGTCAGAAATCGCACCAAATCCTTATTATTCTCAACGGTATCATTTAGGTTGAAAACAACCATCAGCTTCACGTCCGGAGTAACCTTTGATAAAGTTTTGTACCATTCGGCATATCCCTTATTTTCAAAGTCACTGCTTGTTCGTTCATCAAGCGAGCCGATTTTAGTTTTCCAGTAAAATGCGTTGGAGGAATCTCCGCCCATACGGTATAAAGGCACCTTCATATCCCACTGCTTCATTCCCAGCAACCATTTTTCAGAACAATCAAGTGATTCACTGTTATTGAACAGGTAACCGTAGCCGTTCCAATCACCGCCATAACCAAAGGGAACCTGAGATTTTATTTCAGTTTCAGGCTCTATTGAAATATTATCATTAGCAGCCTCTGCATGCGCCGGTATCATACCAAAAAGCAATACAGCGGAAAAAACAGAAATTATTTTATTATTTAAATTTTTCATAGTCATTCTCCGTCTATCTGATTACATATTCACCAAGCGGCGCCGAAAGAAAATTCGTGCCGTCCCTTACGATAACAGAAATTTCCGTTGCCTCAGGGCAATATTCTCCCGCAAACTCCAATTTACTGCCGTTTACGGACGCCGAAGCATTAACCGTTTTCAGAACCCGTCCGTTTGAACCCACATATCTTATTACAGCAATAGGATTTAACACGGGCAGAGTGCCGCCAAGCAGGATACTTCCGCTTATTGTATTGCCCGAAATATTAACCGCCAGCGGTGATGTTATGCGGAACATTGTGCTAAAACTACAGTTTTCGTTATAAACTCTGAGTCTGACATTTCCGTCATATGCCTGATTTGCGGCAATATTATTGCCCGATATGGTCAATGCCGTTTGTGAAAGTTCTGTACTAAATCCGCTGTCCGCACCGTTTAAACGCACCGAAAATTCCATACTTCCATTTTGACGTATTGCTTCAACCGCCTCCATTTCGGCATAAACAGCAGCGTTTTCTGTATTTGATAAGCTGATATACCGACATGGCAAATTAGTCATTGTGTTAATCAGCTTCCCGCCTGAAACCTTTCCGACAGGAATATACCGCACTCCGTCCTCTGACACCTTAACAACTGTCCCGTCCGCTGCCGTTATCTTTCGGATAACATACTTTTCACTTAAGTCGAAAATATTATTCTGAGCGGTCATTCCGGCAATAACGTTTTTATAAATAACGTTATCCGGCTCTGCTCCCTCCTCTGTATAAGGGTCATATGCCGAAATCACAAAATTATCATATCCTACATAATTGCTGTTTCCGCCGGTGGCAACAAACCCCAATCTTCCCTTCTCAAGAGGATTGCAGTAATCTGTTACCGAGCCGGAAGAATTAAATCCGTCTGCGCCGTCTGCGCTTGTAAGGCTGTAGCTGATTTTACCGCCGAAAACGCTCAGATGAAGTCTGTATATAACGTTTCCCTTTATGCAGTCTGACGCCGCCGTTCCGTTATCCCTGAGAAGCTCAACCCGTCCGTTATCATTGGTTACCTTGTTTAGTACAGCCGTTACATATTGACTGTTATACCGGCTACTCGGAAAATACAGCTCATAATAGCTGTGTTCGTCCTCGGAAATCATAAATCTTATTCCTGCGCCATAGCCTCCGCCGGCCGTTTTAATATCTACGTCAACCGAATATCCCCGGCTTGAAGGATAAGCGCCGGTATAAATCACCGTAGGCATACTGTTGTATGACAAATCCTCTGCCCTTGCTTCAACAGCAAGATACTTGCCGTCAATCGTCCCGGCGTTATAGCCGTCCCCAATTCCGGCGGCAGCGAGATCATCATATCCGGCTTTTCCGGACCACAGACGCCAGTTTGAATTTAAAGCCGCATTGCGTCCCTTTACGCTTGATGTGCCGCCTTCAAAGTCGTCGGAGTACGTTTCCTTTGTTATTACTGCCCCCTCCGAAGGTTCTGCGCATCTTACTGTTATATCGTCAAAATAACTTACCGCACAGCGGTACCCTCCGGAAATCAGTTCGATTGTGCTGGTTTGCGGCGGTGCATAAAGACTGTCGGTATAACTTCCGCTCATATCGCATCCATCTGCTGTGGGCGTTCCATCACTGCGGGCAACCGTCCAGCTGATTGTTCCGCTAAGTGCGCACGTAATTTCAACATTGTACCATGCGTCAC
>JAQXUJ010000012.1 GCA_029219925.1 Clostridiales bacterium
ATATCGCCGAAGGGATTATCGTCGTGGTTGCCCTTTAAAATCATTGTGGGAGGAACCTTTCCGAGACTTTCCAAAGAGGTGCGCATTTCCTTGTGCTGAGCCACAGCGGAGGCTTTTGTAGTACTTGAATTATTGCACAAATAATCCCCGCCGAGACAGCAGAATGCAAGCGGAAACTGTCTGTTAATTTTTTCTGCCGCGTACATGGCGCGCTCTGTATAATCGATACAATGGTGGGTATCGGTGATAAACGCAAAGGATACTGTATTGTCGTTTTTGATGTTGTTCAGACGGCTGACTGCCTCCTCCGCCATTTCATCTACATATGCAGGTATGGGTCTTTTCATGTCCGTTACCCCCTATTTTTCAAGAGCTTCATAAACGAGATTGCGGATTGTGGGGTGAACCTCGCTGTAAATAAAGCCGTGTTCACTTGCTATTTGCGTTGAGTAATATATGGCGATATGGTTTTCCGGGTCAATCAGATAATAGCAGCCTCTTGCGCCGTCCCATCCAAATTCGCCCAGGGGGCTTTTTGCGCCGTATTTTTTTGTTACCAATGTCCGGAAACCCAAGCCGTAGCTGTATTCCGGACCTTTCGTAAAGCCTATCTTCAGCTCGTCGGAAAGTTCGTCCTTTCTCAGACGGTCAATTGATTCACGGGTCAAAATACGGTTTCCGGTTTTGCCCACGCCGTCATTTGCGAGGGCGTCCGGAAGCTTTATGTAATCCTCGGTGGAGGATATAAGACCGGCGCCGCCGCTCTCGTAATTTTTGGAAAGCATGAAGCAGCAGCCGTCATGAAGGTCTGTAAAGCTTCCGTCTTCATTTACAAAGGCTGCCGATGCAAGATCATTTTTGTCCGATTCCTTCAAAGTGAAGCCTGTACGGGTCATTCCCAGCGGTTCAAAAATATTTACGTTAAGGTACTCGGAAAATTTCATCCCCGACACAACCTCAACAACCGCCGCCAGTATGTCGTGACACAGACTGTATTCATACCGAGTTCCCGGCTGGAAATGCAGAGTCATTTTCGACATTTTACGCACAAGCTCCAGAGTGGAAATTTCGGGATTTTTCTTAATTGCGTCGGTAATAATTTTGTTGTCTATGTCATAGCCAAAGCCGCCGGTCATTGTCATAAGATTGCGAATGGTAATGGGATTTTTCGACTTTATGACGGTTCCGTCCCCACATTTAACCGACATATCGGAAAATTCCGGTATATAGTCCGCGAGTTTGTCGGATAGAGAAAGCTTCCCCTTTTCGATAAGCTGCATTGCCGCAACGCAGGTACACATTTTTGTGCAGGAATATATGTAGTATAGTTCGCTGCCGTCCAGGGGAATTCCTCGCTCGGGATGACGGAAGCCACTCATGCACCGAAACAGCCGCTCATGCTCCTTCATAACGATAACATCGCTTGACGCAAGCGGATAACGGTCGTTGAGGGATTCAATATAATCCTTGAGTTTTGAAAAGTCTGACATAACATCACCTCGTATTAAAAAACATATCATACATTATATAGCAGTCAATCTAAAATGTCAACTACTTAAAGCACTCAAAAAGATACTGTAAAAGCGCCGTCCATTCATCGATTTCGCCCTGCTTCACGGCAAGGTCGTATTCTGCGGTTTTGCATATGCGTCCGATAAGAAATTCTTTTGAGAAACCCTTTGCGCCGTCAATATATTTTCTTGTTATAAAGGGAGGGAGCTTAAGGCGGCTGCTTATCATATCATATGTGGCGTTTTCATCCAGCATAAGGCGGCAAAAGAGCATTTTGTCGAATGCTGCCGAAAGAAGGTACAGTATGTTAAACGCCGATTCCCGGTTATCCTTAAGACGAAGTATGACCGACATTGCCTTGTCGCTTTTTTTCTCCATGATTGCGTCTGTGATTTCAAAGACCACAATGCCAAGAGGCTTGGAAACAACCTTTTCAATGTCGGTTTTGTAAATTTCGCTGTCACAGTAATTGCATAGCTTGTCAAGCTCGTTTTTCACATTCTGAATACCGGGGTCGCACATTGATACCAGCAATTCGGCACATTCTTTGGAAATTTTCTTTCCAAGCTTATTTGCCTCGCGCACAACCCATGCCGAAACCTCGTAATCCTTCATATAACCGAATTCAACAGCAGAACCGTATTTTGAAACCGCTTTATACAGTGCGCTGCGCTTGTCGACGTCGCGCTCATCAAATATAAGAAGCACAAAATCGGGTATATTCTTAAGACGCTCAAGCCATAATTCCTTTGTATCCTCAGACGCAGATTTAAAAATTCCGCTGTTTTTGATTATAATAATCTTCTTTTCAGCCATCATGGGGAAGGAGTCCAAGGCGTCATCAACCTTGTCGGAGGAAATATCCCTGCCCTCCAGAAATATGCGGTTGAAATCGCCGAAACCGCCGTCGGGAACAAGGTTCTGCATGTGCTCAAGGTACATGTCTTTAATAAAAACCTCCTCGCCGAAGAAAAGGTACAAATTACCTATCTGTTTATTTTTAATCTGCTGCTTTAACTGAAGAAAGCTGTCATTTTTTTGCGCCATTATTATCACGTAGCCTTTCTGCCCGCATTTTGGCGGCGGGCTTATGTTTTCATCTGCCGCGGAAGGAGGAATATTTCATTTCGCCGCTACGGCTGACTTTAAAGTGAATATCTCCCAGCAGGTCGGTGCGCAGTATCTGTGCGCCTTCGTTCATGTAGCGTTTTAAAACGCTTTTATTCGGCAGACCGTATGTATTTTCGGTGCCAACACTTATTACGGCATATTTCGGACTGACATGGTTTACAAAGTCTGCGCCGTTTGCCGTTTCCGAGCCGTGGTGCGAAACCTTCAGTAGATCAATGTCTTTTGCATAGCTGTCATTTACGCTGTCTGAGGAATCTCCGGTAAAAAGAGCGGTGAAATCTCCGTAATGGAGTTCTGCGACAATGGAGGTGTCATTTTCGTCTGCGCCGGACAGCTGCGCCGAATCGGGCGCAAGAATTTTCATTACAAGCCCTGAATTAAAGTTCAGTTCATCTCCCTCGGAAACGTATTGAATATTAATACCGCGTCTTTGGGCAATTTCTTCCAGCTTTTGACGGTAAATACTGTCCGGCATGGCGTCGGGCATAACAAGATTATCAACCCTAAGGTTTTCGGCAGCGGCAATGATACCTTCTGCATGATCCTTATGAAAGTGGGATATAACCGCAGTATTAACGTGGGTAAAGCCGTGAGCGATAAGGTAGGGGAGATACACCCGTTCGCCAATGTCATAATCCTTTTGATAATCCGCCGATCCGCCGCCGTCAATCAATATGGTTTCGCCGGCATCGGTGTGCAGAACAGCTCCGTCGCCCTGACCGACGTTCACAAAGTATATGTCCAGTGAGTTTACGCTGAAATCAAGGGTCAGACACAGGACAAAAGCGCAGGCTGTTACCCCTAAGGCGTAGGTGGTGCTGCTTCGGAATTTGCCCCGCAGGATTCGTATAACAATCCACCACACAAGGTAGAAGGTTATAATTTCAAGTATTTCCGGCTTCCCAAGCATTATGTAGTAAAAGGGCAGCTTTTCGATAAATGCGGGAGCGGTTTTTAAAACATACGCTGACAGATCCCCGGCATGACGGAGGAATGGGAGCGCAGCACCTATCCCGGGAAAAAGGAAAAGAGCCGGTGACAGAAGCAGTAAAAGCGCCGTAAAGGGTATGAGCAGAGGTGCGTACAGCATGGAATAAAGCGATATTCCGTTAAAATAGTATGCGCCGAGGGGCAGGGTGCCCAAGGTCAGTATAATCCATAAGACCACTCCGGAGGAAAGCTTCTTTATGCCGAAGAATATTTTGTTCAGGAAAGGAGAAAGTCTTGCGTACAGAGGCTCATAGGTGAGATATATCAAGAGGGTCGATACCGCCGACATTACAAAGCCGCCGTTGAAGCATAAAAGCGGATCTATCAAGGTCATTGCAAGCATAACCGCCGCAAGAACGTCCGCCTTGTTTGAAAATCCCGCTATCTTTTTGCGCAGAATAACTATAGCTCCGATGAAAGCCGATTTAATTATTGTAGGTGAGGAGCTGTTAAAGAGGGCGTAGACCATAAGCAGGCAGAGCAGCAGAAATTCGCGGCGGTTCCTGTTATTGCCGCACAAGAGACCGGCAAGCATGGTTAAAAGCATAATGTGCACATAAGGAGAAAAGATGGTATGCATTATGCCGGTTCGCAAAAGCCTCGTTCGACATTCGGTAGAAAAATGGCTTTTGTCGCCGAGGATAACGGCGTATAGCAGGGCGGCGTCATCGCCGCTGTAATTTGCTTCAATATTATTGTATATGGCGGATTTTATCATGCCGGCAAGGTAGGTGGGAGTATAGCGGATGTCGCGTCCGCACTTTTTAATCTCAAAAGCAGTAAGGTAGTTTTTTATTCCAAGACTGTTGTAATAGACCGAATAATCAAAGTCGGTTTCATTGTTTTTGCCCTTAATTTCATTCAGGAATCCCGATGCCTGAACCTTGTCACCGAAATCCAGGCGTTTCTTTGAGCTAAGCTTAATTTTGCTGTTCACGGAATAGGCATTGCCGAGGTAGGATACTGTATCGGCACGCAGGGTGTAGCGGTATTTGTATTCGCCCGACCCTTTCATAGGCGTGGAATCTATGGTTCCGGTAACCGTGACGTATTTATTGGGAAATTCATAATAAAGACGGTTTTCAAAGGCACTGTAACAGCGGATGCTGCCGAGTACGGCAAAAATGACAACAAGAAAAAGTACAGGATTTTTTCTTCCCGAGACCAGCATAACCAAAAGACCTGCCGCCAGCATACAGCCTGCCAGCAGAAAGGTTGTGGTAAGGCTGACTTCCGGTGAAATCATAATGCCGAAAATATATGCGGCAGTGCAAATCATCAGAATGGAAAACATGCCGTAAACGCCTCCTTCCCCATAGTATGCTTACATTATATAACATTTTATCATAAAATGCAACGCGGCGCAATCAAAAAGTGCAAAGAAAAAAGCGCATAATCCGCCGACCTTCGGTTAAAAAGCCTGCGCTATGCGCTATTAAAATTTCGGTGTAATGCCGGTGCGTTTATAGGATTATCCTATAAACATCTGGGTCCAGTAGTTTCCGCTTTTCACGTAACCAACGCCGATTTTTGTGAAGGATTTATTAAGGATATTCGATCGATGTCCCGAAGAATTAATCCATGCCTTGACAACCTCTGCGGGAGTGCCCTGACCCTTGGCTATGTTTTCGGCAGCCGTCCTGTAGCTGAGTCCGAAATTTTTAATCATGGTGAAGGGCGAACCGTAGGTGGGACTGTTATGAGAGAAATAGCCGCTGTCCCGCATGTCTTGGCTTTTGTAGCGCGCTACCCGGCTAAGCTCCCAATCCTCGGTGAGAGGAGCTATTCCGTACTTGGCACGTTCAACGTTAACAAGCCGAACAACCTCCTTTTCATATGCCCTGACCGAGGAATCGGTGGCGGGAATATTAATTGTCTGACCCGGGTAAATCAGCTCCGGATTTTGTATTTGAGGATTTGCTTCTATTATTTCGCTTAATCCCGTCTGATATCTAACCGAAATTTTCCACATCGAATCTCCGGGAGCAACCGAGTGAACCTGCGCCGCTGATACCGACGAGACCGCCAATAAAACTGCAGCAGCTGCTATTGCTGCAAATAGTTTTTTCATATAACCATTCCTTTCTGCAATATATCCCGTATATGAGAGACATATACATTATAACATATATGAAAGGCGGATTCAAAGGCAATTTAAGGAAGAGGCGCGGAAGGCGAGAGATTTGCGTAAAAAAAGGACTGTTCAAAATGAACAGTCCCATGGTGATATTTACATAACCCGTCTTGCGCCCACATAATTGCTGTATTGGCAAAGAGAGCTAAGGGATTGATAGCATACCGATTTACCCGACCTGGGAGCGTGGATAACCTGACCGTTGCCGGCATATATGGCAACGTGGGAAATCCGGCTGCCCTTGGAGAAAAATACCAAATCACCGGGACGGAGATTATCTCGAGATACGGCGGTTCCGTTTGAATACTGCGCTGCCGCCGAACGGTTTACCGAAATCCCCAAGGCGCGGCAGCAATACTGAACAAGTCCTGAACAGTCAAAACCTGATGGAGATGTTCCGCCGTAAAAATATTTTGTTCCGATATATTTCGCTGCCTGTGCAACAAGGCTTGAGCCGCTTCCTGATGATGTGTTGGCCGCCGTCGAGGATGACGTGCCGGAAGATTTTGCAGAGGCTGACTGCGCTGTTTCATTCTTTTTGGTTTCCGGAACAACCGCCGCAACATTTGCTGTTTTTACATAGCCTATTTCATTCGTGGCGGACACAATAATTTTTGTCCAGTTTGTACCGCCGCTTACTATTTTACAGTTTGCATTGTTTGTCAGAGTGGTAATTGTCTCGCTGTTTTCGTCCGGCATGACCTTTATCGCAACAGCAGAATCGTCAGTTTTAATTTTTCCGCTCTTTGCAATAGCTGCAAGACGATTATTTCTTGCGGTATTAACCTCGCTTCGCTCAACCATTTCGCCCACCGTGATATACTCAGCGGAAACATAGCCTATGTCGTAGTCGTTGCCGTAATAAACCTTGTACCAGCCCGTACACGGCTCCTCAAGAATGGTTACCCATGACCCCATAGCTACCTGTGCAAGAATAAGCGAGTTTTCGTCGGCAGCAGTACGAACATTTATGCTTTGGTCTGCGGTACCCATACGATACATAACTGATGATAAAAGAATTTCATCAACTCGGTTTTTGTCAAGACTAACAAATTCTGCTTTAACATATCCGGTGAAGTCGCCGGTCTGAACCTTCAGCCAATCTTCGTCAGTATCAATGACTTTGACCTGAGTTCCAACCTTTAATACGTCAAGAATTGTGCTTTCGGTGTCGGCAGCTGCTCTTAAATTAATGCTTCCGCCCGAAGTCAGAATATATGCGTCCTTTCCGACGACAATCTGCGATGCGTTGGAAGGGATATTGAAATCTGCTGTTTCACCCTCTCCGTCGCCGGTTAATACAGCGGGAGCGGTATCAATCGTTTCGATTTCCTGAGTCATCTTATCCGCACGGACCGCCGAAAGATTAAATACCTGAACGGCTGCCAGCGAACCCACCAACGATACGGCAATAACCGCCGCCATGGTGTGTTTTAAATTCCCCATGATAATCCTCCTAAAATATTTCTTAAATGTTACAAAATTATTATACACTATAATAGTGGTTTTGTCAAACATTTTTAATAATTTTTTACAATTTTGCAATAATTTTCGAATATAAATAAAAAACAAACCGCATACCTATGCGATTTGTTGTAAAGTTTAATTTTAAAAAAATTTTTTCAAGTCTTCCTTTTTTCAACAAAAAATGTTACAATATTACAATTTAATTAAGAAAACTTATTGTATGAATAAATTTATTTGTAATAAAGAAATTTATTCATATGAGCTGAGAAGAAGATTTTTTGTAAAAAACAATTGACAAAAGAAGAAATATATTGTATAATAATATACAGTTTTCATATGCCGATGTGGTGGAATTGGCAGACGCGCGGGACTCAAAATCCCGTGGTAGCGATACCGTGTGGGTTCGACCCCCACCATCGGCACCAAAGAGGGACAAACTTTGTTTGGTCCCTTTTTTTGTAAAATGCTCCGGCGGAATGATTCTGCCGGAGCTTGTGTTTATTCTCTGCCCTTTAGGCGCTTGTCCGATTTTGTTGCCAGATGCGTGCCTACGCTCTGAAAAATCTGAACCATTACAATAAGGATAATTACCGCCGCAAGCATAACCAGGTATTTATACCGGTAATAACCGTAATTAATGGCGATCTTGCCGAGACCGCCGCCTCCGATAATACCGCTCATTGCGGAGTAGCCAAGGATTGTAGTGATAGCAATGGTCATATTTGAAATAAGCGAGGGTACGCTTTCGGGAATCATAACCTTAACGATTATCTGAAACGGAGTTGCGCCCATACTTTGCGCCGCCTCAATTATATTCGGATTGACTTCGCGCAGGCTGCTTTCGGCAAGACGCGCGACAAAGGGAAACGCTGCAATTACCAGCGGAACAATTGACGCAGTGGTGCCTACGGTCGTTCCGATAATCAGGCGGGTCAGAGGAAATACCATAATCATAAGTATAAGGAATGGAACCGAGCGCAGAAGATTTATGATAATTCCCAGCGCATGCATAAGGCCCTTGGGGAGCGGAAAAACGCCGTTTTTTTCGCCTGCCACAAGCAAAATCCCTAATGGCAGTCCGAGAATGATGGAAAAAACGGTTGCTGCCACGGTGATATAGAGGGTTTCCCAGGTTGCCATGAGAAATTCCGTTTTCAAAATTTCAACCGCTTCCGAAACCGCCTCCGGTGCAAATAAGTTATTAAACATCTTCCGTTACCTCCTCTGCAATTACGTCGGGAACGCTTCTTAAATAGTCTATTGTCTTTGTCACACATTCATCTCCGCCGGCAATGCCTAAAAGCATGCTGCCGTAAACCTTGCCGCCGATTGTGCGTGTGGACGCCGCAAGGATGTTTGCTGCAACGCCTATATCTATTGCCATCTGTGAAATAAGAGGACGTCCCGCCGCACTGGCGCCGTTAAACACTATGCGCACGCTTTGTTCTCCGGGTTTTGCCGCGGAAAGGCTACTAACGCCGTCGGGAAAAACGAGCCGTTTTGCGGCATGGGACTGGGGATTTGAGAAAATCACACCCACTTCGCCCTCTTCGGCAACCGAACCGTTGTCCAGAATAGCAACGCGGTTGCAAACTGCCTCTACAACACTCATCTGGTGAGTGATTATTATTACGGTTATGCCCAGTTTTTCATTTATTTCGCAGATAAGCTCAAGAATGGCATGGGTTGTTTTCGGGTCAAGAGCGCTTGTTGCCTCATCGCAAAGGAGGACCTTGGGGTTTGTGGCAAGCGCCCGTGCAATGGCTATTCGCTGCTGCTGGCCGCCGGAAAGCTGTGCGGGATACGCATTGGCTTTATCGGGAAGTCCTACCGTTTCCAGAAGCTCAAGAGCACGCTTTTTTGCGTCCTTCTTGTTTATGCCAGCAAGCTCTAACGGAAAACAGATATTTTTAAGGCAGGTTCGCTGCATGAGCAGATTAAACCCCTGAAAAATCATGGTTACGCTGCGGCGAACCTTGCGCAGCTCCGAATCTGACAGCTTTCCGATGTCTTTGCCGTCAATTTCCACGCTGCCTCCGGTGGGGCGTTCAAGCATGTTAATACAGCGGACAAGGGTGCTTTTCCCGGCTCCGCTCATGCCGATTATTCCGTAAATATCACCGTCGTTTATGGTGAGATTAATGTCCTTTAATGCCTCAACCGTGCCGTCGCCGGTCTGAAAGGTTTTGTATAAGTTTTTTATTTCTATCATGAGTAATTCTCCAAATTAATAATATACCGGCAAGCCGCGGTGCGGAAAGCCGGTATCATTTTTGCACATAATAACTGTCCGGAGGGAAATCCGGTATGCAAATTCCCGTCATGCTCGGGTCATTGACCGGTCATATTATTTGCTTATTGCGTCCAGAGAGGACTGCTTTCCGCCGTAGACTCCCATAGGCTCAACGTGTATTGCCGCAACCGAAACAAGCTTTGTTCCGTTCTGTTCGTTAAAATCGTCAAGATACGGCTTGTGCTGGAAATAGTTGGCGTCAAATTCGCCGCTGTCCACAACATTATTGGGCTGAATATAGTCGGTAAATTCGGTAACCGCAAGGGTAATATTCTTTTCGGCAAGAATATCCTTTGCAATCGCAAGAATTTCGGCGTGAGGTGTGGGTGAAGCCGCTACGGTAATGGTGGTACCGGCAAGAGCTCCGTAATCAACCGACGAATCGTAACCGTCGGTGGGGTTTTCGACGGTGCTTACAACGGCTCCGTCATATTTCTCGGAAATGTAATCCGCTACCTTTTGACTGCTCAGTGCGGCTACAAGAGCCTTCACTTTATCGGTGTTTTCACTGCCCTCTTTTACAGCGATTATGTTGCTGTACGCAGATGACGAGCCTTCTGTGGCGAGGGAATCCTTTACGGGATTTATACCTGCCTCAATGGCGTAATTTGAATTGATAACCGCATAGTCAACGTCCTTTAAGATATTGGGAAGCTGTGCCGCCTCGACCTCGTTGAACTTGATGTTGTGGGGGTTTTCCGCAATATCCTTGATTGTTGCGGTGATGCCCACGCCGTCCTTAAGCTTTATAATGCCCTGCTCCTCCAAACGAAGAAGCGCCCGTGCCTCGTTGGTGGTGTCGTTGGGAACGGCAACAGTAAGCTGATTTGAGCTTCCACATGATGAAACGGCTGCTGTCGAAAGAGCAAGCAGCGCCGCTAATATAAGGTTTTTAATTTTCATGGTTAATTTCTCCTTTTCTTCTTAATTTAATGTAAAGATTTCACATTAATTAATATACTATTTTCAAAAGGATTTGTCAAGTCTTTTGAAAAGGATTGCAAAAACACCGGGCTAAGCATATGTGTATTTGCGGCTTGACGTCAAAATCCGAATAGAATTTTTAGCTGTTTTCATCAAAGATTTGCGGGCAAATAAGCGAAGGCAAAAAATCCCGCATATTTAATAAAATGAGTCTGCGTCCGTGTTTATTGCAATGCAGCTATTGACCTTTGGCATATATTTGTGATATAATTATATGGTATATAAGTTTTTTTAGACATGACTGCGGGGTTGGAGGACGTCTTTGAAGATAATACCGGTGACAATCTGTCGGACAGCATATTCCCGTGTTATGAATTGTGCCGCTGAAAGGCGACGGAATGGGGGATAATATGATACGTAAATCATTAATTTCGCTGATACACGTGGCTGCGTCTATTCAGCGCTGGAATGACCATATAAGACCGTGGAACGGCTTTTCCGAGCTGGATAAACAGGCACATAAGATGGTTTATGCCTATGTCCTCGGAAAATGCGAGGGCGAGGGAAGGTATGACCGATTAAAGCTGCTTGAGGGAGGAATTTTTGAATTTCTTCATCGGATTGTCCTGACCGATATAAAGCCGCCTATTTATCATCTGCTGATGAAGGAAAAAGGCGAGCAGATAAACGAATGGGTTTTAAATGAGCTGCGGGGAAAAACCGAGGGCTTAAAGGGTGATTTTTATGCGAAAATGTGCCGCTATTTTATCGACGAAAGCTATGCGGAAAAGGAACGTAAAATACTTCACGCGGCGCACTACTACGCTACCCACTGGGAATTTGAGGTAATATATCCCCAAAACCGCACCACCTATGATATTGAGCAGGTCAAGAAAGAGGTGGAGAAGGGGCTTGCCTCCTGCAATACCTTCGATGGCTATTCGCATTTTTCCACCAATCCCAATTTGAAGGAATTTTTATCGCTTATTGGAAAGCTTCGTTACCAGCAGCGCTGGTCACGGGCGGTCAGAACTCCCAATACTTCGGTAATGGGTCACATGCTGATTGTGGCGATTATGTCGTATTTTGTGTCGCTGGAGTGCGACGCATGCCGGGAACGGCTTATAAATAACTTCTTCGGCGGATTGTTTCATGACATTCCCGAGGTGCTTACCCGTGATATAGTTTCGCCGGTAAAGTCGTCGGTGAAAGGACTTGACTATATAATCAAGGATATAGAGGACCAGCAGATGCGCAAGGTTATACAACCGCTGGTTACCGAGGAAATCTGGAAGGAACTGGAGTTTTTCACACAGGATGAATTTGCGTCAAAAATCATGATTGATGGGAAGCGTTTAACGGTTAGCTCGGACGAGATAAACGAAAAGTATAACAGCGGCGAATTCTCCCCCATTGACGGTGAGCTTATACGTGGCTGCGACCACTTATCGGCGTATCTTGAGGCGTATTTGTCGGTTAAATACGGCATCAGCTCGGAGCAGATTCAGGAGGGGTATCATAACCTGTTCCAACAGTACGAAAACCGAATAATCGGCTCGGTAGACTTTGGACAGCTGTTTGATTATTTTAGAATATGATGAAGGAAAAGAAAGAGCTAAGCGCGGCTCAGGCGAAGGAAAAGGCACTGCGGCTTTTGGAGTTTCGGGCACATTCGGAAAAGGAATTGACCGATAAGCTGATCCGTGCGGGAGCGAGAAATGAGGATTTGCCGCAGATAACGGCGTTCCTGAAACAGTACGGTTTTCTGGACGACGGCGAGTATGCAAAAAGACTTGCGCGTGATTTGCAGAAGGTAAAGAAATTCGGGAAACGGCGCATAGCCCAGGAGCTGAGACGACGCGGAATAAGCAGTGATGAGACGGAGGACGCACTTGCAGAGCTGTCCGATGAGGAAGAGGACGCACTTTTGCCGCTTGTTGAGAAAAAGCTTGGAGGCAATTTTGAAAGAAAGAATATTGACAGAGCAATACGGTATTTTATGTACCGCGGCTACGGTTTTGAGGACATAAAGCGCTGCCTTGACCGCTTGAACAGCGCAGAATAGTGCAGAAAACGGTCGTTGATAACGGAAAGGAATTTAAAATATGAAAATAGGAATGGTTTCGCTGGGATGCCCCAAAAATCAGACCGATTCGGAAATAATGCTGGGCATTTTGGAGGACAAGGGGCACGTGCTTGTAAACGACCCCAAGGAAGCGGAGGCAATCGTAGTAAATACCTGCGGATTCATTGACCCGGCAAAGCAGGAATCAATTGATACAATTCTGGAAATGGCAGAGTATAAAAAGAGCGGCAAATGCCGTCTTTTGATAGCAACCGGCTGTCTTGCCGAACGCTATCATGCAGACATCAAAAAAGAACTTCCCGAGGTGGATGCTGTCGTGGGAGCCGGAGATTTTGATAAGATAGCGGAGGTAATCGAGGGTGCGGAAAAGGGCGAAAGCATATGCCTTTGGGGACATCAGAACTGCGAAATCCCCGAAAACCTGCCGCGGATACTGACTACGCCGGGGTATACGGCGTATCTGAAAATTGCGGACGGCTGCGACAATAACTGCACCTATTGCGCAATTCCGATGATAAGAGGTCGCTTCCGCAGCCGTAAAATCGAGGATATTGCGGCGGAGGCAGAGAACCTTGCTGCAAACGGTGTAAAAGAGCTGATTTTAATTGCCCAGGACACTACGAGATACGGCAAGGATATTTACGGCGAATATGCGCTGGATAAGCTGCTTCTGCGGCTTTGCCGCATAGACGGCATTCATTGGATAAGAGTGCATTACTATTATGCCGAGGCAATCACCGACAGTCTAATTGACGTTATGGCTGGTAATCCGAAGATATGTCATTATGTCGACATGCCGATTCAGCATATAAACAACGAAATTCTGCGGCGCATGGCACGGCGTACAAACCGCCGTGAAATTGAAGAAAAAATTGCGCGTCTGCGTGAAAAGATGCCGGATGTTTCCATAAGAACATCTATAATAGCAGGATTTCCGGGAGAAACGGAGGAACAATTTTCCGAATTGTACAACTTTTTAAAGGAAATAAAGCTGGACCGGGTGGGGGTATTTGCCTATTCAAAGGAGGAAAACACTCCGGCGGCGGATTTTGACGGACAGATAGACGACAGCGTCAAGGAGGAGCGGCGCGGAAGACTGATGGAGCTTCAGCAGGGAATTTCCTTGGAAAAGAACAGAAGGAAAATCGGCTCTGTTACGGAGGTGCTCTGCGAAGGCTATGACGAGGATAATTTCATGTACTACGGCAGAAGCTATGCCGACAGTATAGATGTGGACGGAAGGGTTTACTTTGCCGCCGAGGATGAGGTGGAAATCGGTTCCTTTGTGCAGGTGGAAATTCTGGACGCCGACGAATATGATTTGACCGGTCAGACGGTGCGGAAAGGATAGTGTTTATGAATACTGCAAACAAACTTACAATATTAAGGATAATAATTGTACCTTTTTTCATGTTTTTTCTGATGCTGGATCCGTCAAGACCGGCTTATGTTATAACGGCGCTGGTGCTGTTTTCCGCGGCATCCCTTACGGATACTCTTGACGGATATATCGCGCGGCACTGTAACATGATTACAAATTTCGGAAAATTTATGGACCCGCTGGCGGACAAAATGCTTACGACGGCTGCGTTTCTGGGACTCATGAGCTTTGGACGCGCGTCGGCGTGGGCGGTTATGCTTATTCTGACCCGGGAATTTATTGTGGCAGGTATACGTCTTGTTGCCGCCGGTAGCGGAAAGGTTATCGCCGCATCGGTTTGGGGGAAAATGAAAACCGTATTTCAGATGGTGGCTATTATTGCGGCAATAATTATGCTTTTGCCCATATGTCCGCAGGAAACCGCCGAGCTTATAACCAATATACTGGTATGGCTGTCGGCAGCCGTCACGGTGATTTCGGGTGCGGATTACGTTATAAAAAATGCAGACTTGCTTAAGGGAGCAAATTGAATGAAGAGAATTGTCAGCAGAGTGAGAAAAGCCGTCGAAGACTACGATATGATTAAGGAAGGCGACAAAATAGGCGTGGGAGTGTCGGGAGGAAAGGACAGTCTTGTGCTTTTGGGCGCCCTTGCCAATCTTTCGAGGTATTATCCGAAAAAATTCACCGTCATGGGTCTGACCCTGGATATGGGATATAAATCGGACTATTCCGCAATACGGCGGTACTGTGAAAGCCTTGGTGTTGAGTATGTTGTAAAGCCCACGAATATTGCCGAGGTTGTTTTTGATTACAGAAAAGAGGAAAATCCCTGCTCTTTGTGTGCTAAGCTGCGCAGAGGCGCACTGAATGATTTGGCAATAGAACAGGGGTGTCGGCGGGTTGCTTTGGGACACCACAACGATGATGTGCTGGAAACCTTCCTGCTGAGCCTTTTATATGAAGGAAGAATTAACTGCTTTGCGCCGGTCACATACCTTGACAGAACCGGACTGTATTCCATTCGTCCCTTGATTTATGTGCGGGAAGGGGATATAAGAGCAGTTGCTAAGCGGCTGGAAATTCCGGTTATGAAAAGCTCATGTCCTGCCGACGGAAACACTAAGCGAGCCGAAGTCAAGGAAATTTTGGCAGGACTTGACAAAAGCGTGAATGCCGGTCTGAAAAAACGAATGTTTACCGCCATTAGAAACAGCGGAATTGACGGCTGGCAACTATAATAAAGAGGGTGAAAAAATGCTGTCCAAGGCACATTCCGTGGGGCTTTTGGGAATAGACGGTTTTATCGTTACGGTTGAGGCGGACGTTTCCGCCGGATTGCCGGCAATGGACATTGTGGGTCTGGGCGATGCCGCCGTGAAGGAATCCAAGGAGAGAATACGTTCGGGAATTAAGAATTCCGGCTATACTTTTCCGGCAAAAAAACTTATAATAAATCTTGCTCCGGCGTCCATGCGCAAGGAGGGGACAGGCTACGATGTGTCCATTGCGGTTTCGGTGCTGGCGGCAACGGGACAGATTCCCATGCCCAATGAAAATACGATTTTTATCGGCGAGCTGTCGCTGGACGGAGGTATTAACCGTGTTTCCGGCGTACTTCCTATGGTGATTTCCGCTTACAACAAGGGGTTCAGGAGGTTTTTCGTGCCAAGTGAAAACGCAAAGGAGGCCGCTATCATTGAGGATGCAAATATTTACCCCGTAAAAAATCTTGCCGAATTGTGCGCATGCTTAAAGGGTGAAACCGCAATTAAGCGGTACAGCGTTAACGTTGACAAGCTGTTCAGCCAGAAAACCGACGTACTGATGGATTTCTGCGACGTAAAAGGTCAGGAAAGCGCAAAGCGCGCCCTTGAGGTAGCCGCTGCCGGAAATCATAACGTGCTTTTAATCGGCTCTCCGGGTACGGGAAAGACCATGCTTGCACAGCGGATGCCGTCAATACTTCCGGATTTGTCCTTTGAGGAAGCTCTGGAGGTTTCAAAAATTCATTCCATTGCGGGAGTTCTGTCGGAGGATGAGCCGCTTATTACCCGGCGCCCCTTCCGAAATCCTCATCACACCATTTCCTCGGTGGGGCTTTCGGGCGGAGGAACAATGCCGAGACCGGGCGAGCTTTCTCTTGCCCATAACGGGGTGCTGTTTCTTGATGAGCTGCCGGAATTTAAGCGGGAGGCGCTGGAGGTTATGCGCCAGCCGCTGGAGGACGGAAAGGTTACAATATCAAGGGTGAACGCAACCCTTACATATCCGTGCAATTTGATGCTGATTGCCAGCATGAACCCTTGCAAGTGCGGCTATCTGGGGGATTCACGCAGGCAGTGTACCTGTACTCCGAAGCAAATCAGCCAGTATCATTCGCGTATCTCCGGTCCGCTTCTTGACAGGATTGACATTCAAGTTGAGGTGGCAAACGTTGAGTACGACGACCTGAGCAGGCTCGAAAAGGCGGAATCCTCGGCGGAAATCAAAAAAAGAGTTAATGAAGCCCGGAACATACAAAGAGAACGCTATAAAAAATACGGAATTTATTCAAATTCGCAGCTCCCGGCAGGACTTATTAATGAGTTTTGCAGACTGGGCAAAAAGGAAAACGAAACGCTGAAAATGGCATTTGAGCGGCTGGGGCTATCGGCAAGAGCGCACTCGCGGATACTGAAGGTGGCAAGAACCATCGCCGACCTTGCCGGCGAGGAAAATATTACGGCGGTACATATCGCTGAGGCTATCCAATACCGCAATCTTGACAGAAAATTTTTCGAGTAAATCAAAAAATTGCAGCGATGTGGAATAATGTAGAAGATTGTCAGAAAAGGGACACTAAAAAACCTTTACAAATCCGTGAAAAGGTTATATAATAAAAACAAAGAAAAACAAAACAAAACAAAATTTCGGAGGAACTAATAATGTATAAGACGGATTTTGAAATCAGGAAAGAAATTTGTGAAATCGGTAAAAGGATTTATAACGACGGATTTGTTGCGGCAAATGACGGAAATATTTCGGTCAAGGTTGATGAAAACACCTTTTTTACGACGCCGACAGGAGTTTCAAAGGGTTATATGACGCCGGAGATGATATGTAAGGTTGACGGAGAGGGAAATCTTAAGGAAGCCAATAACTGGAAGCCTTCGTCAGAATTTAAAATGCACCTGAAGGTATATCAGGAAAGATCGGATGTAAACGCGGTAGTACACGCGCATCCGCCTGTTGCGACCTCCTTTGCCATTGCAGGAATTGCGCTGGATAAGCTTATCATGCCGGAGGCTATTATCTTCCTGGGCGCGGTTCCCATCGCACAGTACGGCACACCGTCAACAATGGAAATTCCGGAATCTCTACAGCCGTACATACAGGATTATGACGCAATTCTTCTTGCTAACCACGGCGCTCTGTCTTTCGGCTGTGACCTGAATACCGCGTTTTTCAGAATGGAGTCCACAGAGTTTTATGCAAAGCTGTTGTTCTACTCGACTATGCTGGGCGGCGCTAAGGAAATTCCGTGCGGCGAGGTTAAAAAGCTGATTGACCTGAGAAAATCCTTCGGTGTTCCGGGAAGACATCCCATGGAAAAGCTGTGCCCGGGATGCTATGAGGAGGGCACCTGCGAGATGTCACCTACCGAGGCAAATGAGAAAATACATGCCGAAAGTCCGGCAGCTTATCACGGTTTCAAGCCGCTGGATTCACAGATAAAATATTATAAGGAGCATGGCGAATATACCGAAAAATGCAAAGACAGCTGCAATAAGAAATGCGGAAAAGACAGTGATAGCATTGAGGCTATTGTCGCAGAGGTAACAAAGCGGGTAATGGAGAAATACGGTAAATAATGGAAGCTTTATATACGGGTCACGGCGACGGCGGATATACGCAAACCATAAGCGAAAAACGGATATCTAAGGCCGATTTGCTGATAGACCTGATAGGTACAACGGACGAGGCGTCTGCTGCGCTGGGGCTTGCGAGAGCATACGGCGGCGGAGCATGCGCTGAAGACATAAATTGGCTTTTGGACGCTCTTTCGGAGATTATGGGAGAGCTTGCCGGAGGAAATAAAAAGGCGGATTCGGCGCTATTATCGGAGCTTGAAAAGAGAATTGACCGCTGCAGCGTAAAATTTGAAGGGTTTACCATGCCGGGAGAAAATTTGTTATCGGCGCAGTTAAACATGGCGCGCTGTATAATAAGAAGAGCGGAGCGAATCGCCGCAAAGCTCTTGGAAGAAGGCAGAATAAGCGGCGGTATGGCAGCTTGTCTTAACCGAATGTCCGATTTGATTTACGCCATGAGCCGATGTGCCGAAAAGCAGTAAGGAAAGGAATTTATCGATGAATATAAATGAAAAAGAAATTTCCGAAATTGTAAGAAACGTGCTGAAGGAGATGGACACGGTAAAGCCGTGTAAAAGAAAACAGCTGGGCGTTTTCGATACAATGGAGGAGGCGATTGATGCGGTAAGCAGGGCTTATACTCTTTTCCGGAATTACAACAAGGAGCAGAGAGAAAAAATTATAAGCGAAATAAGAAGGCTGACCCATGCCGAAGCGGAAATCATGTCGGAAATGGCAGTCAAAGAAACAAAGATGGGCAACGTTTATCACAAAACACTTAAGCATCATCTTGTTGCGGATAAAACCCCGGGAACGGAGGATTTGGAATGTAAGGCGCTCTCGGGCGACCACGGTCTGACGCTGGTGGAGCAGGGACCCTACGGAATTATCGGTGCGATTACGCCCTCCACGAATCCTACCTGTACGGTTATCTGCAACAGTATCGGTATGCTTGCGGCGGGTAACGGTGTTATCTTCAACGCCCATCCTCATGCGAAGGAATGCTCATGTTATGCGGTTGACCTGGTAAATCGGGCGGTGCTTGCCGCCGGCGGTCCGGAAAATATAGTTGTCACCGTTAAAAATCCCACAATGGAAACTTCAAATAAAATGGTAAACAGTCCTGTTGTGAAAATGCTGGTTGCCACAGGCGGACCGGGAGTGGTAAAAATGCTTCTTTCCAGCGGAAAAAAGGCAATAGGCGCAGGAGCGGGTAATCCGCCGGTTATTGTTGACGAAACCGCCGATATTGTGAAGGCGGGCAAGGATATTATTGACGGCTGCACCTTTGACAATAATCTGCCGTGTATCGCTGAGAAGGAATGCTTTGCAATAAACAGTATCGCCGATAAGCTGATTGAGGAAATGAAGAAAAACGGCGCATATATGATAAATTCACAGCAGGTTAAGGCGCTTGAAGATGTGGTTTTGGTAACGGTACCGCCCAAAAATCCGGGAGATAAGCCGAAAAGGGTAATAAACAAGGATTGGGTCGGACGGGACGCAAGTAAAATTCTTGCACAGATTGGTGTTAAAGCCGGCAGCGATGTGAGATGTATCATATGTGAAGCGGAATTTGAACAGGCATTTGTGCAGACAGAGCTGATGATGCCGATTCTGCCCATTGTCCGCTGCGACACCTTCGAGCAGGCGCTTGACATGGCGGTAAAAGCTGAGCACGGCTGCCGTCACACGGCGCATCTGCACTCAAAGAATGTTG
>JAQXUJ010000013.1 GCA_029219925.1 Clostridiales bacterium
ATGTAAATTTTATTGTGTCCGTAAACCGCATAGCTATCAGGTTTTTTCTATGTCTTCAAAACAAAAAAATGACTTCAAAGATTTTACTCTCTAAAGTCATTTTCTTTGCCCCTGCGTGATATTTCACTTTGCCCTTAAACATAGAGTAAAAACCTTACTGATAGTATACCATATTACAATGGATAATGCAAGCATATAATTTAAAATTGCCACGCTATTTTCGTATACTAATCCAGAAACAATATGCACATCATATTGGAATACAGGCTGAACTGAGCCTAAGAGTTCAAATTCTTTTATTGCGCGTTCCTTTCGTTCTTTTGTATATATATTTTTTTATGCCTTTCGGAGTCCAAAAAAATGTCCGCACCCCCAAAAAGGTCGTGAATTTTACCCTTGACATGGTGGGAAATTTGTGCGGTGGTCCCGCACGCTCATCGTTTACACAGAAATTATTCGGTGTCTATGTTCTCAACTGTTCCGAAAAGACAGCAGCCCATATCCCGATACATTTTTATTCTGTCATACAAAAACTTTTCATCAACCCGAAAATGCTTTGCCATGCAGCTGATACATACAAAGTCCTCTGCTGTACGCTTTATAAGCCGTCTGTAAAGCGATTTTTCATCTTGTGTCAATTTTCCTCCGCATTTTATACAACAATCATTCATATTTAACAAGCTTTCCTCTGAACACCGCACACGCATGTGCTTTTAAATTTACTGTTACAAATTCTTTCATAAGTCCGACGTCCTTGTGATTTATTACATCACGCATTTCAAAACCGTAGCCACAGCCAAGCGGTAAACCTATGTCCCAAAATTTTATGTTAAGCGAATTTGTAATCGTACAATCATTGTCTGTAAAATTAAACAGCCCAAATGCGTAATCACCGTTTGATAATGCCTTTGCAATACCGTAATATTCCGCATCTTTGCTGATTTTCCATGCATAACCCTGTCTGCCCTCAATATCCTGGTTTATATCTATAAGCTCCTTATTTGTAAGAATTGTTTTTGTCACCTCATTCATATTCCGAATATCACAGCTTATCATAAGCGGCGAAGTCATAAGTGACCACAACGCAAAATGAGTCTGATATTCCTCATCGGTACAGCCCTGCAGTCCTATGTGTGTCTTTCCATACAGACCGACTATCAGCATATCCAGGTCATTGTAACTGAAAGGTGCATTATGGGTGGAATAAGCAAACTGACTCATCGCAATATCACGCATGGATACCCAGTTATCCTGAATATCACCGGTTGAACGCCACATATTGGTTCCTGAGTTACGCGCCCAGTCATGAGTCCCATACTCGCCCCAGCTGCATGCCGAGAACAATATTTCGCGTCCGCAGTTTCTGAGTGCCATTGCCATGCGCCGATACAGCAAATGATCCTCTATGCCGTTCGGTTTCTGGCAGTTATCGTATTTAAGAAAATCCACACCCCATTTTGCAAAAGTTTGCGCATCGATAAACTCATGTTGGAAGCTTCCGGGACGCGAACCGCAGGTAAGCATCCCAGCGCAGGAATACAGTCCGAATTTTAAGCCCTTCGAATGAACATAATCAATAAGACTCTCAATTCCGCTCGGAAATTTCTGCGGATCGGCATACATTCTGCCCTCACTGTCACGTTCCGGTGCCATCCAATGATCATCCAGTACCAGGTATTCATATCCCAAATCAAGCAATCCCGAAGATACCATTGCATCCGCAATTTCTTTAATCTGATTTTCGTTAATATCTCCGCAAAAACAGTTCCATGTGTTAAATCCCATAGGTGGTCTTTGTGCTATCATATTTTTATCTCCTTTATGTCGCATTTTTTATTTCATTTATAAAATACAATCCCTTGTATTTTTGTCATTTTTCTTTAAAAAGCGCGAAAACATCAAGACTGCTCATCTCCGTTATTAGCTGTTCCATATTTTTCGCATCCATTTTTTTCAATATTCGCGATGCCATCATTCTGACTGCCTCTACTTCGACAATTCTTTCATTTGCTATTTCCTTATACGTCAATCCATTGTTAAGCGACTTTAAAAGTTCAAATTCGGTAGGCGTCAGTTTAATAAGTTTATCAATCAGATACAAAAACGACCGTTTTTCAGCTTGTATTTTCTTTGCCCTTTGAGCAAGCTTGTTTGCAATTTCTGTTTTGACTGAAGCGCAGTTATTATACACCGAGCGTATAGCCTTTACTATATCCTCCGTCGGCATAGTTTTTACGATGTAATCTACCGCACCATTGCAGAAAGAATCAAAAATGTATTCATCAAAATCATAACTTGTAAACATAATAATTTTAACATTAGGAAGTTTGTCCAGTATTTTCGGTATGAGGTCAACGCCCGAGTTGCTGTCCTCCATTTGCACGTCGAGTAAAATGATGTCAGGACTGCATTCAACAGCCGCTTCCGTACAGTTTATTGTCGTAGAAGCAGAACCGACTATATCAATATCATCATAATTTTTTACCAGTTTCTTGAGAAAATCATGCCAAAATTTATCATCGTCGCATATAAACACTTTTATTTTATCCATTTTTTATTTCCTCTCTGCCTACGCCTGAGCGTTTCCGAGTAAACGGGCAATACAACCTGAAAACGTGTATATTCGCTGGGAACACTCTCCACTGTAATGTCACCGTAAAACTCTTTGAGCATATTTTTCACGAATGTCAGTCCCACTCCGCATGCGTTTGCCCTTGATTTGGTGGAATAATATTGTCGGAAAATTTTCCTCAATTTTTTCTTTTCGATACCGACACCATTATCCTCAATATCAATATATCCATAGTCGTTTTCTGTTCCGACGGTAATTTTTATAATCTTTTCTGCGCTGTTTTTTGCAGCAACAGCTTCGGCGCTGTTGCTTAAAAGATTCAGGAAGATCTCCCCCAGATAAATCTTATCGGCAATGGTGTCGAAGTTTTCACGGTACTCCCTGACAAACCGAATATCCGAAAGCATCGGGCAATGAAGAATTGTTTCGTCTATGCATTTCACAACATTTACCCTCGTCAGGTTAGGCTGTTTGTTACGCAAAAAGTTCAGAACGCGCTCTATCTGTATCCGTGCATGCTCTGCAATTTCATCAATTCTTGTTACGTTGTCCTTAATATCGTCTATATCCTCAGAATCAGATGATATATCCGCATACTTTTCTATGCACAGAAGGGCATTTTTATACGAATGAAGTATCATACTAAGATCCTTGTTAATCCATGATGCATTTAAATTCATCTTTTTTCTGCGGAAGATGACAAGCGCGTCAAACGGCTTGAATTTGAGCATAATGAACACTACCACAGACAGCATTAGCATCACAACGATAGGATATAAGATGTACCCGTTATATATATAGGGCATCTCCTGCACCTTTAAAAGTCCCACCTTATCAAAAAGGACATATCTGACCGAACTGTTCATTGTAAAGATAAATAAAAACGCAAGCATCATCAACATGCATGCACCAAACGTGCATGCATATCTTCGCTTTGTTTTTATATGAGATTTCATGTAGTATCTAATCAACACCAATATAGGAACAGCAAGATATACAAAGAATATGGTCAAAGTGATTCTGTGAACTGTCTTTGAAACATCTTCATAAAACCGTGCGGCTTCAGCCGTACCTGCCGTATTGATTTTAAGATAGAACATTTCTCCAACGACATAGTCTGTACTTACAAAGAAAAAAACAATCGGAAACATAAGAATAATGCATTTCCAAATACTCAATCCTTTAAACAGGTGCAAAAACACAACCGTAGCCGCCATAAGAAGCGCCATGCTCAAATTCACAATCCGTGACAGTGTCACCACATGAATTCTTATCTGTGAAAACCACAGATACATTTTGTAATCAATCTGGAGCGGAAAATTATAATAGCTCAGCTTAGAAATATAAATTGACGATGATATTATCAGAAGTACAAAACCCACCATGTACATTC
>JAQXUJ010000014.1 GCA_029219925.1 Clostridiales bacterium
GTTACCGGACGGAACATCGAAGCTTTGGCGGAGGAGTATTCCGGCAAGGGCTACGGTGATTTCAAGGCAGACGTTGCCGAGGCGGTGGTTGAGGAAATCAGACCTATCCGAAAGCGTTATGACGAAATCAGCGGCGACAGGGAATATTTAACCGAAATATGCAGAAACGGCGCTGAGCGTGCAGGCAAAATCGCACAGAAAACGCTTTCAAAGGTGTATAAAAAGATTGGCTTTGTCATGTAGAGGGTGCTATGGATACTAAAGAAATATTATTTTTAATCTTAACGTTTATAGTTGCGTTCGCATTCAGCTTTGCCGCAACGCCCATTGTGTACCGTCTGGCATTTAAAATAGGGGCGATAGACGTACCAAAGGATTCGCGCAGAATGCATAAAAAACCTATTCCGCGCCTGGGCGGACTTGCCATAATTTTCGGCTTTACCGTTGCAATTTGCTGTTTTGGACAGCTAACAAGACCATTGGCTTCAATATTGGCGGGAGCGGCGATTATTGCGGTTATGGGAGTCGTGGACGATTGTAAAAACCTCGACGCTAAGCTGAAATTTGTCATTCAGATAATAGCAGCCTTGGTGGTTATTCTGGGCGGGAATATCCGTATTACCGTGCTCACAAATCCCAATATCTTTTCGGATAACCCCTATGTTGTACTGCCGGACTGGATTTCGGGTGTTACGACTATTCTTTGGATAGTGTTTATAACCAACGCTGTTAACTTTATTGACGGTCTGGACGGTCTTGCCGCCGGTGTTTCGGCAATTATGTCGGTAAGTCTTGTGTTTATTGCTGTAAGAATAGGGGAATATTCCGTGGCAATAATCGGACTTGCTCTAATGGGCGCTTGTTTCGGATTTCTGCCCTTTAATTTTAATCCGGCAAAGATTTTTATGGGTGATACCGGGTCTACATTTTTGGGATTTATGCTTGCCACGCTGTCCATTCAGGGCGTTTTCAAAAGCTATGCCATCATATCTTTTGCGGTGCCGCTGCTGATTTTGGGACTGCCGCTGTTTGACGCGCTGTTCGCTATGATAAGAAGAATATATCATGGTCAAAGTCCTATGAAGGCAGATCGCGGACATCTTCATCATCGACTGATAGATATGGGGTTCTCACAAAAACAAACGGTATTTATTCTGTATGCAATCAGCGGAATTTTAGGAATAACCGCTGTTATTCTGGCGGAAAGCGGAACTCTGAGGGCGCTTATTCTGCTTATATGCGTGCTGCTGTTCCTTGTGATTGAGGGCGTTCGAAGTACAAGCCCTAACGACAACGATGAAGATAATGGGGATACAAAGCATTGAAGAAGAAAAATCCCGGCAAAACCGCAGTTTTGCCGGGATTTATTATGGTTGCTATACTAATTTATCTACAGATTATTATTAACGCCGCGGAGAAGCTTTGCCGCGTAATCGGCGTCAACAAGTTCCCAGTCGAAGCTTTTATATTTTACGCCGCTTATGCGCAGTTGCTCACGTACCGTTTCATATGACTGCATGGGAATACGGGATGTGTAGAGCTTGTTTTCACGCTTATCCTGAACCAAAAATTCCAGCTCGTCCCCGTCCTTTTTTCCGAACATGCAGACACGGTGATCCATATTTTCGCTGTCCTGCATAAGAACCAGCAGCTTTAAAAGCTCAATAACTTTGTCGTGGAGACTGTTATCAAAAATAAGTATTTTTTCAATAAAATCGTTGTATGCCGATACAAAGCGAAGGTTATAGTCTTCAAGCCTACTAAGCTCCCCGGAGGTACCGGAAGCGTTTTGTATTTCGTTATACATCTGAGCCCTTTCGCCCTCATCGGAGCATGGAGCAAAGGTAATCATGAGCTTTTTGTCCGGGTCTGTGTACAGGACGGGGTCGGGCATGAGCGCTGCCTGTCCGCAGGATGGACAGCAAAACATATTCAGCTTACCCTTTAATATGTCTTCCTTCAGGTCGGCGCTGTCCTGTGCCGTAACCGACTGCCATACCGTAGTTTCGGACAGCTCCCCGCATTTGGGGCATTTAACCTGCTGCTTTATATTTATACTCATTTAAAAAATCCTCCCAAAATGCTGTCATAATTAAATTTCATAGGCTCTATGTCAGGAAACATCAGCGACATACGAAGAATATATACAGCAATATACAAAATCAGTACTGCTATTAAGACCTTCCTTTTGCGAAACGGCTTGAAAATGAACACAGCGGGCAACCAAAACAAGGGGTGCATTAAGAATGCATCCTTAAAATGCCCGCTTAGAAAAAGCCTGCATGCCCTCGTTGTGCCGCAGGTAGGGCATGGTATTCCAAAAATTCTGTAAATAGGACAGGCGTAAATGCCGGATAGCAAAATCAGCCCGCATATTATAATTATAACATTCTTTTTCATAAGACCATTATACATGATTTTACTGTCGATATCAAGTGGAAATCCAATAAATAATTTTTGATTGCTGCCGAAGAAAAAGGCGCATTCTGAAAACTGCGCCCATTTGCGTTTTTAATTTATCAGTTCACTGTTTACCTGCTCGGCGTAGCGCACCGTTTCCATGGCGTCTTTGGCGTACTTGTCCGCACCGATTGCGTCGGCGTATTCGCGGTTTAATACGGCGCCGCCCACAACAATTTTACACCATGGCGCTTTATCTCTAAGCATTTTTATGGTTTCCTCCATAGCAGGAACGGTGGTGGTCATGAGAGCGCTTAATCCGGCAA
>JAQXUJ010000015.1 GCA_029219925.1 Clostridiales bacterium
AAAGGAAAAAGAAATAATGGAACTATTTATTACATAGGCGTATTTGTATTAAACGGAATGTCGGGTGTAATATCAAAAATATTTGTATCTGCGCCTTTTGAAAAAGTAAGTTCGGCAGGATACTCAATACTTACTGCAATCTGCAGTTTGGTGCTTTCGCTTGTGCTTTTTCTGATTTTAACAAAAAAATATGAAAAGGTTGGAAAAATAACACCTGCAAGCATCACAGTCGGTGCATTATCGGGTGTTACCAATAGGATTGCCAATTTTCTTTTGATCATTGCACTTGTGCATGTTGATGCTTCGGTTCAGTATCCAATGGTTACCGGTGGAGTAATAATTGTATCTACACTAATTTCTCTGTTCGGAGAGAGAAAACCGTCAAAGAAGGAAGTATTATCTGTAGTTATTGCGTTTTTAGGGTTATTACTTTTGTTTGCAATACCTGAATAATATAAAGGAGGATAAAAAAATGGGAAAACTTAAAGTAGGTGTATTTGGTGTTGGCAGAGGAATTGATATTGCACAGAATTTTAAATTGCTTAACTGCGAAATTGTTGCCATGTGTGATGAACGTAAAGACAGAATGGATGAAGCAATTAAAAAAATGAATGACAGCACAATCTCAATTTATGACAATTTTGATGAATTTATCAATCACGATATGGATGCTGTGATTTTAGCCAACTTTTTTCACGAACACAGCAAATATGCAATTAAATGTATGGAAAAGGGAATACATATTTTCTGTGAATGCATAAGTAATGGCACAATGGCAGAGGGTGTTGAGCTTATTCGTGCAGCAGAAAAAAGCAGTTCAATATATTTTCTTGCAGAGAACTATCCGCAGATGATTTTCAACAGAGAAATAAAAAGAATTTGCGATAATAAAACGCTTGGAAAAATTCTTTACGCAGAAGGTGAGTACAATCATCCGGGAAATCCTGATGATAGTAGTTTCAGAAAGACGTATAATTATTTTGAAAAGCACTGGCGTAATTTTCTCCCAAGAACTTACTATATTACACATTCATTGGGTCCGGTAATGCATGCAACAGGTGCAACGCCGGTGAAAGTAACAGCATTTGCAACTTTTGCTCCTATTAGCAAAGATGCACCTTCTGCAAGCAGGGGCGGAGATCGTGTTGCCAATATTATGACACAAAATGATGACGGTTCAGTTTTTAGAATAACAGGCTGCGCAGGCTTTGGTGCACATCATAATTCCTACCGTGTTTGTGGCACGGAAGGGCAGATAGAAAATCTTAGAGGAACAAATAAAGTAATGCTTCGTTATAATGGCTGGTCAATTCCTGAGGGGTGTGAGGAAATAAATATGTATGAGCCAAAGTGGAATGACAAGGATGAAGAGTTAATTGTTAACAGCGGCCATGGTGGTGGAGATTATATAACAGCACGAATGTTTGTGGAATGTATCTGTCAGGGGAAACAACCTGAGCATCCATTTGATGTTTATTCGGCAGTTAATATGTCTTCTGTTGCTATTCTTGCTCATCGTTCAATGCTTGAGGGTGGAAAACCTTATGATATTCCTGACTTTAGGAATGAAGAATGCAGAAAACAATATGAAAACGATCGTTTAACCCCGTTTTATGGCTCAGATGGCAGTGAACCTAATATTCCTTGCTGTTCTAAAACCGATTATGCTCCCACAGAAGAGCAACTTATGAAATATCACAAATCATTAGAATAAAACAATCCAAGGAATTGCATCTAAACCATTCGGCTCTTCCAGAAAAAGCGACAGTAATCGACAGATTTCTGTCGCTTTTTCAACGAAATAAATCCTTGCGGATTTGTGAAATGTGCTTCGCACGTGAAATACACCTTCGGTGTATGAAATATTCGCTACGCGAATGTGGATTTATTTCATTTCACAGAAAACGAAGTTTTCTATTTCACAATTTACGAAGTAAATTATTTCACATCAACGAAGTTGATATTTCACTAAAACCCCTTGCATCTATTTTGTAGCCGAAAGCCAGAAATTGCGGACAATATAGATGCCATCTATATTGTCCCATTTTTATATGGCTTTTTTTAGTATTCCCCAAAAATCCGAGCGGGAAGTAAACGGTATATGCTACCCCGTTTGCACAGGACTTGAACGGGAGATATCTTAATAGAAATAACTTTGGAGCAAACAAAATATGCTTCCTTCATTTTTTATTATAATCTTGTATTTGGTCTGTTTTTTTATATAATATGTGCCTGCTTTACGAATTTTTTCGGGGATAAGCCCGTATATTTTTTAAAACAGTGGCTGAGATATGCACTGTCGCAAAAATTCAGTATTTCCGCTGTTTCCTCCACCGAATACATTCCCGACAGCAAGAGTTTTTTTGCTTTTGCCATGCGTATATCGTTTTTATATTTCGAAATGGGTTTCCCGTATGCGTATTTAAAAGTTCTTTGCAGTGTAGAAACGCTGACCAAACAAGCCTTTGCAATGTCTGCTTCACTCGCTGAAGGATCCGAGTTAATTATCTGCTTGATTTTTGCCGACAGTGTGGTTTCGATGCTGGATTGAGTCAAACTGTCGATGATACGATAGAAAACAGATTTTACCATATAGCCTCTCTCCCTGAATACGGCGTAATCTAATATTTCGAGAAAATCATTTTTTAAACTTTTGCGGTCCTTTATGAGTGTAATATCACCTATCCGCTCTGCGTTGGAAGAAGTGTTGCAATGAAAGTTGATAAGAATATCATTTGTGCGATGTTTCATAAATTCAGCGCTATAGAGCGAACCTTTTTTCAGAATGACAATATCGCCGCTTTCGGCAACCGTTTTTGAATTTTTGGTTTTGTAGACAATGGAGCCGTCTATGATAAAGCATAAACCCCAACAAGGTCTTTTTTTCATTTTGTATGAATAGGTTGTTCCGCCTATCCACGATTGATTTAAAACTTCTATTTCTGAACATTCCGCATTTGCGGCAATGATGTCATACATAATCATCACCTCGAATTTTATTATACATATGCTTTCGTAGAGTGTCAATATACTTTTGACGTAAAAACACAAAAAAATAAACCAAAATTATATTGCACCGGTAGGGTGTTTGATTTATAATTAAGAAAATGCTATGAAAGGGGAGGTCAACTATGAATGCGACCTTATATACTACCAATGAAAAAAATGGATTTTCTCAAAAGCGCCTGTTTTACAACAATGCAAAAATGGACTCAATATGCACGGCAATGGTTTCCGGTAATCCAATAAATGAAAGCTTTTCGGGATTCGGAGTAGCAATAACCGGGGCATCATGCTATGAGCTGTCAACCATGAGCGAAGAAGCTCGCGACAAGTTTTTATGCGACATATACGGCACCGACGGAATTAGTTTATCTGTCGGCAGGCTGTCTATCGGATCAAGTGATTATTCGGCAGATGTATATTCCTACTGTGATAAGGAAAATGATATGAAGCTTGAAAGCTTTTCAATTGAAAGAGACATGGAATACATAGTTCCCATGATTAAGGAAATTTTGAACCACAATCCAAACATAAAGCTTTTTGCATCACCGTGGAGTCCTCCCGGCTGGATGAAAACCGAGGGCTCGATGTGTGGCGGATATATGAAATGGGAATACATTGACTGCTACGCGGACTATATAATAAAATATCTGCAAGCCTATAAAAAAGAGGGAATAGAAATCAGTGCAATAACTCCCCAAAACGAACCGGAGACACAGCAGGAAGGGCATATGCCGGCTTGTATATGGCATCCGGATTTTGAGGCAAAATTCGTCGAAGTATTGAGAAAGAAAATGACGTCTTTGGGGATGGATACGGAAATATGGATTTACGACCACAAGTTCAGCAACTGGATGAGAGTGCTGCATCAGTTAAAGAGCAATCCCAACCTTATAAATGACTGCAACGCCATTGCCTTTCACTATTATGACGGAGCAGTGGAAATGATTGACAAACTGAGATCGGAATATCCGAATATAAAGTGGAATTTTACCGAGGGAGGTCCCAGACTGTATGATAATTACGACAGCGATTGGTGCAAATGGTCGCTTATGATGTCAAAGGCGCTAAATATGGGCTGCGATTCGTTTACTGGATGGAATCTTCTGCTTGACGAAAACGGAGGACCCAATATAGGTCCGTTTTTCTGCGGAGGTTTGGCAACCTTAAATTCCCAAACCTGTGATTTGACTTATAGCGGACAGTACAAGGCGTTCAGGCACTTTTCCAAGTTTATTAAGCCCGGTGCAAGTATTTACCCCGTAAAGGTAGATAATTGTGAAATGGCTATGTCTGCTTTCCCTAAAAGTATGATTGC
>JAQXUJ010000016.1 GCA_029219925.1 Clostridiales bacterium
GTGTAGGAAAAGTTAAATTTGAATTCAGAGGAGAATCTGACATAAAAGAGATTTGTAAAATGATTTCTGAGTATGTGCTAAGATAAACCGATTGGCATCTAAATCGTTCACTGATTCTATTATATATAATGGAGGTATGCATATGAACATAAATGAATTTAAAACAATGGTAAAAGGAAAAAATATTTCGGTTATAGGATTGGGAATTTCCAATCGACCTCTAATTAAATATCTTGTAAAGCTCGGAGCGTCTGTTACGGTATACGACAGGCGTACCGAAGAACAGCTTCCGGACTACGACGAATTCTCGGCTCTCGGAATAGAAATTGTAACAGGAGAAGGATATCTTGATAATCTTCAGGGTGAGATTATTTTTAAGACGCCCGGACTGCGTTTCGACAATCCGGCGCTGATTGCTGCTAAAAAACGCGGCAGTGTTGTGACCAGCGAAATGGAGGTCTTTTTTGATATATGTCCGGCAAACATTATTGCAGTGACGGGAAGCGACGGAAAAACAACAACAACCACTCTTATTCATAAAATGATGACAGAGTCGGGGTATAAAACGTGGCTTGGCGGTAATATTGGCAATCCATTGCTGACCGACGCTGAAAATATGACAGATAAAGACTGGGTTATTCTGGAATTGTCCAGTTTTCAGCTTCACACGATGCGTAAGTCGCCGAAGATTGCCGTTATAACTAATCTTAGTCCCAACCACCTTGACGTTCATAAGGATTACCGCGAATATATTGACGCCAAAAAGAACATTATGCTGTATCAATCTCCAGAGGATAAATTAATCGTTAATGCTTCAAACTACGAAACTGCTCAAATCGGGCGGGAGGCAAGGGGTAGATGCGTTGATTTTTCGTCAAAGGGAGATGCTTACATTCATCTTGACGGGGATGTAATTAAGAGGGGCAATACGGAGGTCCTTGACATAAAAGATATTAAAATCCCCGGGATGCATAATGTAGAGAACTATATGGCGGCTATAGCTGCCGTTGAAGGACTTGTCGGTGATGATGTAATAAGAAACGTGGCGAAATCCTTCGGCGGCGTAGAACACCGTATAGAGCTTGTGAGAGTGCTGGACGGAGTACGGTATTATAACAGCTCAATTGACTCCAGCCCTAATCGTACAATAAATACGCTGAAGGTATTCCCGGATAAGGTGATACTTATTGCCGGCGGGAAGGATAAGGGAATCCCATATGATGACATAGGACCGGCAATTGCCGATAAGGTTAAGCTGCTTATTCTTATTGGAAAAACGTCTGATAAGATTGAGGAAGCGCTTAAAAAGACGGGAAAAAATGTTGAAATAATTCGATGTTCGAGTTACGAAGCTGTTGTTAAAGCTGCCCATGAACGTGCGAAAAACGGAGACGTTGTGCTTCTGTCACCCGCATCAACCAGCTTTGACATGTTTGCCAACTTTGAAGAACGCGGTAATCTTTTTAAAAAATTAGTAAATGAACTCTAAAGGAAGTGTAAATTTGAAAGAGCTTATAAAAAAATTAAGTGATATGCGCGGCATTTCCGGTTTTGAATATAGGATTTCCGATAAAATTGCGGATTTATTTAAACCATGCTGTGATGAAGTGTCAATTGACGCTTTGGGCAATATAATTGCGGTAAAGCGCTGCGGAAAGCCGGACGCTAAAAAAATACTTATTGAAGCTCATTGCGATGAAATAGGACTAATGGTAAAGGATATTGATGAGCGAGGTTTCATTTCTATTGTAAATATCGGCGGCGTTGACCCGCGGATTTTACCGTCGTCTGAGGTGGTGGTTCACGCAAAGCGTGACATAAAAGGGGTAATAGGTGCCAAGCCGCCTCATCTGCAAAACCGCGGCGAGGCAAAAAAAAGTCCGGGACTTGAGGATATGGCGGTTGATACCGGTCTTTCTGCCAAAACGGTACGGGAGCTTGTCAGAATTGGGGACAGTATAACTCTTGCCCAGTCTGTGGGTGAGCTTATGGGCGGACAGTTTTCAGGAAAGTCGCTTGACGACCGAGCAAGCGTTGCCGCTGTTTTGACAGTCATGGAAAATTTGCGAAAACTCTGTCATAAGGTTGACGTTTATGCAGTTATTGCTGTTCAGGAGGAGGTCGGCGGCTATGGCGCAATGACAGCATGCTATAGAATTAATCCCGATTTGGCGGTGGCAATTGACGTATGTCACGGTATCACACCGGATAATTCCTATTTGGCATATTCTGTCGGCTGCGGCGCAGTAATCACGTGCGGGCCCAATATTCACCCTAAGGTGTTCAAACGCCTTACAGATACTGCCGAAAGATACAATATAAAATCAGAAATTGACGTGGACGGAGGAAATACCGGCACCGATGCATGGGTTATGCAGGTTGTGCGGAATGGTATCCCGACGGGACTTTTGTCTATACCGCTTAAATACATGCATACATCTGTCGAAACTCTT
Organism: Clostridiales bacterium; assembly: GCA_029219925.1. Lineage (GTDB taxonomy): Bacteria > Bacillota > Clostridia > UBA1381 > UBA1381 > UBA1738. Next base: position 2,454 of record JAQXUJ010000016.1, read on the forward strand.
GCTGTTTCCGATGTGCAGGCTGTTTCTGATCTTCTGACATATTTTATACAGAATCTCGGTGACGATATGGAGGAATGGCTATGCTTATAAAGGAACTTACGAATATTGACGGCGTCAGCGGCAATGAAACGGCAGTCCGTGAATTTATTAAAAAGGAAATTTCGTCTTTTGCCGACGAAATAACGGTTGATTCAATCGGTAACCTAATTGCTTTGAAAAAGGGAAATTTCAAAAAACGCGTAATGCTGGCGGCGCACATGGACGAGGTTGGATTTATTATCAGCGGAGTAAATGAGGATGGTTTTCTTCAGTTTAAAACTGTGGGTGGAATTGATACACGGGTTATAATTTCAAAAAAAGTACGAATCGGCAGGGATAATATTAAAGGCATAATCGGTATGAAGGCGATTCACCTTCAGAAAAGAACGGAGCGTGAGTCGGTGCCGGAAATAAAAGATATTTTTATTGACATCGGTGCGAAGGATAAAAAAGACGCCTTAAGTAAAGTGAATTTAGGTGATTATGCGGCTTTTGATACTGATTTTGAAGTGCTTGGCGAAGAAAGTATAAAAGCTAAGGCTATTGATGACCGGGCGGGATGCGCAGTGCTTATGGAGCTTATAAAAAATCCTGTGAAATATGACACATATTTCGTTTTTACCGTGCAGGAGGAGGTTGGGCTTCGCGGAGCAGGAGTAGCTGCGAACCGCATTAATCCCGATATTGCGCTGGTGCTTGAGTCGACAACGTGCAGTGATGTGTCAGGATTTGAGGAGCATGAATACGTTACATCCATGGGCGGAGGAGTTGCTGTAAGCTTTATGGATATGCGAACGATTGTAAACAGAGATTTTAGGTCGTGGCTTTATACCAACGCCGAAAAAGAAAATATCCCTGTACAGTATAAGCGGGCAGCCTCCGGCGGAAATGATTCCGGAAAGATTCATCTTGCTCTCGGAGGCATAAAAACCGCTTCCCTATCTGTTCCTTGCAGATATTTGCACTCTCCTTGCGGTATCGCGTCAATGAAGGATATTGACTCAATGCACAAACTGGCAATGTTGTTTTTGGATAGAATTGATGAGGTGATATAAATGGAGCTTTTAAAAAAATTAACAGAATGTAACGCACCCTCCGGCTGTGAAAAATCCATTACGGATATTTTGAAGGCAGAGCTTGAGGGTTTGGCAGACGAATTGTTTACCGATGTAATGGGAAATTTGGTGGCACATAAAAAAGGTGGCGGAAAAAAGGTAATGTTCGCCGCTCATTGCGATGAAATAGGAATTGTAGTAACATTTATCGAGGAAAAAGGTTTTCTGCGTTTTTCCGATGTCGGAGGTTTGTACACAAAATATCTTGCCGGAAGGCGAGTTTGCTTTAAAAACGGGACTGTGGGAGTGATAAGCACTGAGCCCAAAAATGACAAAAATGCTTTATCTAAAATGTTTATCGATATCGGCGCATCAAGCAGGGAAGAGGCGGAAAAACTTGTATCTATCGGTGATATGGCGTCCTTTACGGGCGAATTTCGTGAACAGGGCGGATGTGTAATTTCAAAGGCGCTGGATAATCGCGTAGGATGTTACATCTTAATTGAAACACTGAAAAAAGTTAATTCGGACAACGACTTATATTTTGTGTTTACCACGCAGGAAGAGGTAGGACTTCGCGGAGCGCGTACAGCTGCGTACAGTATAAATCCCGATTATGCTTTGGCTGTAGACGTTACCGATACCGGAGATACCCCGGAAGCGGAAAAAATGGCTGTCAAACTTGGCGAAGGGGCTGCAATTAAGGTGATGGACTATTCTGTAATATGCAGCAGCGAGGTACGTGAGAGCTTGATAAGGCTGGCAAGGGATAACGGAATAAAATATCAACTCGAAATTATGAAAGACGGCGGAACGGATGCAGGCGTTATGCAATATGCCCGGGGCGGGGTGAAAACAGGCGGAATTTCCGTACCCACAAGATATATTCACTCTCCGTCGGAAATGGTTGCAAAATCCGATGTTGCCGACTGCATTGAGCTATGCCGTCTGTTTGCGGAAAAATAAACAGTAAATGGTAATAAGACCGACAAGGTAAACGGCGGCAGATGCCGCTTTTACCTTGTCGGTCGGTGTACTATGCCGCTCAGTGCATTGTACTGTATTTTTTCTGACATTTTTATAGCCTGTTACTGCTTTTGGGAGTCTGTATGCTGATC
>JAQXUJ010000017.1 GCA_029219925.1 Clostridiales bacterium
CCGATAGGTCACTGTTGCATCAAGTTTTTGCCCCGACACATTAGTAATCCTGTTATGTACAATTTTACTTTCATCAAACCATCTGTAGGTATTGCCGGGCTGGTCATTATATGACTCTATATATAGTGGATTTGCTGCCGGAATTCTTTTAATTCTTATTGCTCCAATGTAAATATTGCAGCCGGATGACGGAAGCATAGTTCCCCTTTCACGGGTTGAAATTTTCAAATCACCTAATTTATCTATTCCATTTGAAAATCCGGCATTATCCAGCGTAAATGATGCGGTCTTCCATGTTTTCGAATTGTTTTTTAAAGTTATTTGCTTGGCAATCTGTGTGCCGTAATCAACACTGTCATACCATACAACAAAATAGCCTTCCTCACTATCATAATAATCAATTTCTACTTCATAGACAGAACCATCTTTTTTTGAATTTCCAAAACTATCGCTTATGTCAACATACATATACCTTGATGAAGGTAAGCTTGGATTCATTTCCCATGCTTCTCTTCCCCCTCGTTTTACCACAGACCCAAAATGATTTGAATCCGTAAACACGTCTATATTCTGCTTCTTTAATGTACTTCCCAGCACAGCATAAGCAATATTTTCCTCTGCTGCTTCTGCGAGAACTGTTAATGGAGAGAAACTCCCCATTAACAGTGAAAGCAGCGTAAGCAGGTTTATAAACCAAATAGTCCTTTTTTTCATAGTTACGCTCCTGAACATAAATTGTTACCGTCTAATCAATGCGAACTTACATTAATGCTTTTCGAAAGCGGCAGCAATGTTTCAGCCTCCCATACAAATGCCTTGCACCCCATTATCCCTTCAGCGGGCTCTGGCTTTATGAAATCCGCAATAGCAAAGGATTCATATGCATTAACGTTATATGTTTTTATGCTTGCCGTTATCAAACGTTCTGTGCCGTCTTCAATTGCATAATTACCTATTATCGCAAAGATATTTTTATTTTCCGGTGTTCCGTTATAACCGTTAATTTTGATTTCTAGATTATCATCACTTGACACCTTCGTGCTGAATGTATTAACCTTGAGTTTATCTCCAGCAGTAAATGCAACTCTGCAATCTTTGTCCAGCTGCGACAGCGGATTATCAGCAAACTCAACCATGTTGCTCACCAAAAGATGATACTGTGTTCCTTCCTCAAGATAACCCGGATTGAAGTAATATGAATATGTCTTCTTATCTGCCGAAAGCTCTGTTGTATAACCTCCGTTTACATTACTCATGTAGTCCATTTTGTCCGCATATTCCTTCATCAGAGCAACCATTCGCTCATTCGCAATGCTGTCTGATACCGGTGCTGAGAATTTTACGTCTATTTTCATCGTATTCGATGGAATAACTGCATTTGTGACGCCCATAAGCTCGCTTTCCGTTCCATCAACAGCTACTGCCTTAATCGACTCTACCTGCTCTGTTTTGGACGTTGTTATTTTATTCCCACTGCTGTCAAGCTCATAAACTCTTAAATCGTCAATTTTAAGTGCAGATCTCTGATCCGCACTGCTGGCATAAAGCAGACCTTTATAGTCAATTCCTATTCCAACCATGGATTTAGTCATGAAATCCTGTGATGTAGTTACACTCAGCACATGACCTTCTTTTGTATACGTAATCTTCGCCTTTGCTGTTCCGTCTGCTGCATAATATGGCTCTACCTTTATCGATACATGCGACATCGGCTGCCATTCCATCGGTATATAAGCAGACGGTGTTCCTGTCGTTCCATCATCTACATATTTAAATTGCCTGTCTGCTGTTGCCCATATTGTGGTATCGTCAAGAGAAGCGTTTGTATCTGGGGCATACAACCCTGTACTGGTATTACCTGCCGGTAAATCCTCACCTCCCACACTTGCTATTACTATATTCCCCTTAGGATGAATCGGAACATCAAGTGTACTGTTTCCTGTTGATGACGCTACTCCCTTTTTCGCCGGTGTCATTTCTGAATCTTCAAGAAGACTGATTCCGAATGTCTGATTACCGTAACACAGCAGCATATCCATTTCTATCATAAACGCTTTGCCTTTGGCTATCGGTCTGTCAAAATATTTCTGCAGACGCGCCGTATACGGCACACGCTCCTTTGAATCCCAGTCCTTATCCCACAAGTATCCGGCTACTGACAGCATCCTGCCCGATGAAGTGCAGTTAGCAGCTCTTTCCACCACGCGCGGATTTACTCCGTCATCACCATATGCTCTGACCATGCTGCTGTAGCCGTTAAACAGTTCTGCGTGATTATTCGGTTTCCATTCAATTCCCCAGCCCGGATCATTCCAACCGCCTGCCGTCCAAAAGCTTTTTTTCTCAGGTCCTATGTTGTTTTTTGCCCGTGACCATGCGTCCAGTCCTCCCTCCGGATATGTGTCAAAGTCTTCATTCATAACATACGTTCCCGTTTTGTACACCTTGACATTATCAAAAGCTACATTACCGGTATATGTACTGCTGCTAGTCATTCGTGATAGTCTGATTGCCGCAATACCTTTCTGATACTTTGCATAATTGGGGTCAGTTAATTCTATCGGTGTTCCGTTGTCTACGCTTACCTTGAATTTTCTTGCTTCTGTATCCACATCTATCTTTACCTTGTGCCATACATTCGGTGATACAACCGCGTCCGAAATAATGTTATAATTTTCAAGATTATAACCCTTCTGTGAGAAGCACAGCTTATTATCCGTACTTCCCGTCGGAATGGCCGTAAGAACCTGATAGTTACGTCCGCTTACGGCTCCGTCATGTGCTGCAGCGGCGGTATCAAAATCTTCCTTTAATACATATCCAAAATTCCAGCCGCCATTTTCGTGGTATACATCAAACTCTACCGTAAAATCGCCCGTAAGCGGTGTGTCTGACGGGAACCAATGCCACAGATTTAGCGCCGGCGCTGATTCCGTTGTGCTTCCCTTCATGTTAAATGCTGTTGTTCCGTCCAAAGCGTTTGTTGCCGTACTCGCTCTGTCCTGATAGCTTTTATATGTATATCCGTCTGTCAGGAATTTTGCGCTTTTAGTTCCAAAATTACTTGTTTTTTCGTTAAATGACCAGTTTACCGGATATGTTCCGTCATAGTCATTGAAATCTTCATTCAGGTAGTAATATACGCTTTCAGAATCGCTTACAGCAGAAGTCTTTGTACTAATCACTACTTTCTCAGGTGCAGTGCCTGAAATCGTTCCTTTCAAATTGTTACCAAAACTTATTTCATATACGTCCTCAGAGAGTTTTGGTGACACCATCAACGCTGCCTCAGTCTTGCTTTCTAACAATGACGCAATTTCTACGATATCGCCTTTTGAATCCTTAACTGTAATATCACCTGAATCTATTATTTTATTCATATATTCTGAAAAAGCAATATTGATTACTCCATAGTTTTCTTCGCTGTCATCAGCAGCATTGTATTCCACATTAGCCGAAACGGAGTCATTCTCACTGGTATACTCGTGCGCATAGAAGTTATCAAGATAACCGAATGCCGCATTTGCATTGCTATCATCCGTACCGCTGTAGCTTCCGTCATTTACGGTTGTGCCATCACTATATTTCCCGGGTTCAAGTATCGGATAAATACCCTTGATACCGTCAGCCTCAAGGGACCCGTTTGTTATCATTGTACCGTCAACATATACCGTATATGTCTTATTGTCTAAATCCCAAAATACATCCGTTTTTACCCATTCTCCATTTTCATAGGTTTTTGCCGAATACATCGACATATCACCCTTATCTGCGTTCACATCATCGTTTGCACTTTTGTATGCAACTATTTTACCAGGACTTTTTGCTGTGCCAATGTTTGCTTTTTCTGACCACGGATCACTGTCTCTGAATGCAAGCAAAGGTCTTTCGTTGCTTCCCTGACGCGGATCATACGCATCTTCTGCCGAATCCTCTTCCTTGTTTGTTGTAAATTGCTGCACAATCAACTCCAGCACATCGGTATTATCACTCTTGAAATCCCAGCTTGCGTGAAGCTTGCCATTAGTCACTGTTTTTCCAAACATTTTATAAAGAATTGAACCGCTTCCGTTTGACCATGAACTGCCTATTCCCATCTTAACTCTATTGTTTCCGGTAATTTCCTCTTTTTCATTTCCTATTCTTAATTCGGAACCTGAATACCACCCTCTTGGATGATAGTTTTGACTTTCCTGATTATACGCACAGGAATAATCAGAAAATGTGTCAAAAATGTTTACTTTTTCCACCGGATTGACACGATAAGCATTTGGCGTTGTTACCGCAAATGCCGGCACAGCACTGCACTGCATAGCTAAAGCAAGTACAATACTTACAATTTTTTGCGAACTTCTTTTTTTCATAGTGTACATTCCTTTCTTTTTATAAATATTATTTATTTGCCCATGCAAATTATTAACCTTTCACCCCGCCTGACAGTCCTCCGAGAATTCTTTTTTGGAGAAATAAGAAAACAATCATTGGCGGAATCATTGCAAACACCAAAACCATCAAATGCCGATCTACTGACAACTGTTCCTTAAGCATGAATACTCTCACACCTATAGGCTGCAGCTCTATGTCTTTTATCATAAGATACGGCCAGAAGAAAGTTCCCCAGTTCCCCATAATACCAAAAATCGCTACTGTAATCATAATCGGCTTACTTAGCGGTAATACTATTTTAAAAAAAATACTTAGCTTACTACATCCGTCCACCTCTGCCGCTTCTATAAGTGAAGATGAAATTCCATCAAAAAAATTTTTAAATAGCAGCGTATAATAAGCGCTGGCACCTGCCATAATCCACATAGGCCAGTAGGTATTCGAAAGATTAACGTGAATCAGCGGCATATCCACAAATGTCATAAACTTCGGCGCAATACTGAGTGTAGATGGAACCATCATAGTCCAAAGTACAATCGTCTTAACTACCGCGCTGCCCTTTGGCTTAAGCCTGGAAAGAACATATCCGGCAAGCCCATTGCTGATAAGCATAGTAAGCACAGCAACAGCCGTCATGAATAAAGTACAAATGTATGTTCTTCCCATATTTGCGAAGGTCCATACCTCCTTTACCTTTTCCAAAGATATTTTCTTTGGCAGTAAGCTCGGCGGAATCTGCAGAAATTCTTGTGTATCCTTAAATGCTGATAGAAGCATCCAGCAAAGAGGTACAATAAATATCAAACTGAAAAGCAACATAAATACTAATATCATTATATACGTTGTTTTTCCTTTAAAAGTTTTTAATTCTATTGGCTGGATAAATCCAACTCTGTCAATATCATCTTTTTTCAACCCACACCTCTCCTTTTTTTACAGTGTATTATCGGTTTTCTTCTCCAGTGAAAAGTAAAATACTGTAAATATTATCAGCATGACCAGCATTATCATGTTTGTTGCTAATGAATTACCAACTTTATAATCCTGAAATGCGTACTTATATGACAGTAAGCCGAGAGACATTGATGCGTTATTTGGTCCTCCTCCTGTCATCGCAAGTGGCTGCTCAAATATCTGGAAAACTGTTATTACCTGTCCAACAAAATTTATGAGAAGCATTCCCGAAATCTGCGGTAATGTAACGTGCCATATTCTCTTTATAAATCCTGCACCGTCAAGAAGCGCAGCCTCATACAAGTCACGATTTATATTCTGAAGCGCAGAATAATATATAAGCATCGTACTCCCCATTGCACACCATGTAGAGGTAATTACTATTAATATAATAGTAATATTTGCATTCTGGAGCCATGCCATCGATTCCATACCAAGCTTAAGCAAAATCATGTTTAACAGACCTGTTGCATCCGGGAAATATATGTAATACCATAACAGCGATACCGCAACCGCCGGAACCATTGCAGGAAAATATATTGCAAACTTAAAATATCCGCTCCCCCTCCTTATCTCATTTAAGAGAATTGCTATAAAAGCAGGAAGCCAAAATCCAATTAAAATTGACCAAAATACATACTTGAATGTATTAAGTACAGTTTGTATAAAATCTGTGTTGGTGAATACTTGTATATAATTTTTCAATCCAGCAAATTCGCCAACTGTATATCCATTCATGTCAAAGAATGACCATATTATACCCTTTGCAGTAGGCAGCCATATCGTAATCAACGCGCAAAGCAAGAACGGAACAATGAGTAGCCAAGCAGGAAGATCCCGCCTGGCTGTAGCTATAATCTTATTTGTTTTACTCCTTTTATTTTCTGTCTTTATTCTCATTGAAGCCTCCACAATCAGTATGAAACATTATCTAAATAGTTTTTCTGAAAATTGTTTGCTGCATCTTCAGCAAGCTGATTGAGATTTATGTTCTTATCTGTAAGTATCGACTGTATGCAGTTATCAAGAATACTGTAAAGCTGCTGACAATTTACAGGCTCCTCTGCCCGTATTTGCACATTATCCATATCGAAATACTCTTTATAATATTCAGAATTAACGTTTGCATATTGCTTTCTGACTTTGTCCTTAAAATCGTTCATCTCTCCGCTCTTGTAGATCTTAAATGGTTCTCTTTCGATTACAACCTTATTTTGTTCGTTATCACTTTTAATCTTTTGTTCAACCGTTTTCTCAGCAGATGCACTAGATTTTGGTGTATCTCCTATCAACTCCGCCCATTTAAACACTGCATCAATTTGTTCTTCAGAAGCATTTTTCGGAACCATATACAGATTTCCACCCATTAATGCATATTGTCCGTTTGGACCTGCGGGAATTTTCCCTATTGAAATATCATCCTTATCCATTCCATATTCCGCCACAAGAGCCCCAAATACGTCTGCAGGAGCTATGTACAACGCACCCTGTCCACTTGCCAGCATCTTTTGTCCTTCTTTTCCATCAATCAGCGCATTGTCACTTAATGCATTATACTTCCATTTTAAGTCATATACAAATTGCAACGCGTTGATAAACTCGGGACTGTTGAATTTTGCAACCCATTTATCATTTTCTTTTTCCATAAAGTTCACACCGTATGCCCATGCAATAGACATAAAATGCCAACCCCCATTATTTTTCATCGTCGGCAAAATGTATCCGGCTTTTCCTGTTTTTTCTTTAATTTCACCTGCGAGAACTGCCAGTTCATCCAACGTCTGAGGATAAGGGATCGTGCCATCATCATTCAAAAGTCCCGCTTCCTCAAATACTTTTCTGTTTCCGACAAGTCCCATAGCATACATATTGATCGGAATCATGTATATCTTGCCATCTCTTTGCAAAATATCCAGCATTTTATCCGATAGATTATCAGTATATCCATATTCCTTCATTTTATCAGTAAGGTCAGCAGCATAACCAGCCTCAATAACCTTGTCGATCTCGGTATATGGGATTCTGAATATTGTCGGGAGCTGATTTCCTGCCGCTTTTGGCAGAAAAGAGTCAATTGAAAAGTTCCACGAATCCCTTTCAATTGTAATATTGGGATACGTGCTCATAAACTCCGTACGATTATTTTCCCAATTTTCATATTCCGTCGGATTAGCGTTTTTATCCGGCCAGTTACCTACCGTTATTGTGATGTTCTCTGCGTTTTGTTTTGTTTTTCCTCCGGAACACCCTGCCATTGAAACCCCCATCGTTAGTGCCATTATTAGGCATATTATTTTTTTCATAAAAGCATTTCTCCTTTTATCAATTACTTTATAATTAGTATAACATACCAAAAAATCGTTATCAAGAGGATAAAAATGACTACATGGTGTACAAAAATACAACTTTACAACCCAATAAAACAGAAAAAAGCCATAAAGTATTTTAGCTTTATGACTTTGGTTAAATTTTCCGATGTAAATAGCTTATAATAAATACAGAATCAATATAAATTCGATACTGTTCCTTTTGGCATATATTAATTGAAATATTATACTAAAAATTTGAAATGTCAACAATGGTGAAAATTCACCTTGGAAAATCTCATGTTTGTAATGGGAACAAAATAGTCCAAATCCATGTCCATACACCAACCCATTAGTGGCAGACCAATAGGCATAAACATTCTGGTAGTTGTTATGCCCCGCGTTAATATCATCATTTTATTTAACTATTAACCAAAAACATATTTAATATTGCTACAAAAGGAGTTTTATTTCTTTCAATACTTTTTTATTTCCTTTCCGATCTTAAATCGTACAATCGTGCCTTTTTTAGGTTCCGAGCAAAATTCAAAGGAGTAATCGCTTTCGTAGTATATGGAAAGACGTCTATCAATATTATAAAGTCCATATCCACCTAACGGATTGTCACTTTGCGGGAATGTCAAATCTCCATCCCATTTCATTCCAATTCCATTATCCTCTATTTCAAACATTATACTTTCATCACGTTCATACCCCTTTATAACAATCAAACCTTTGTAATCAATATTATCAAAACCATGCTTTATGGAATTTTCCACAATCGGCTGAAGAATCACCTTAACCATATCATAATCAAGAATTTTTTCATCAATCTCATACCTAACATCAAATAAATCTGGAAATCTTTCCTTTTCAATCTGCAAATAACATTTTACATGCTCAAGTTCCTCGCGTACTTTTACTATGTTTTTTCCGCTGTGAAGCCCCAAACGCAAAAATGTTGCAAG
>JAQXUJ010000018.1 GCA_029219925.1 Clostridiales bacterium
CTGACAGAAATGCAGGAATTATCCGTTTTCTCACCATCCCTATAAAGCGCTGTATTGATAAAGCAGTCAAAGGTATTATAACTGTTTTCGGAAAAATCGGGTATACAGTATCCGATTTCAAAAGAAACCAATTCGCCTATGAGAGCCGTGGATTTAGTGTAAGCCCTTAATGATGATAATTTGTCATCGTAGAATACCTTTTCAAGAGGTGACAGTGTTTTTGTATTTAAATTCATTGTTATACTCCGTTTCGTGTTGTATTTTGGAATAATTATATCACAACTTGCGGAGTAACGTCAATATAGTCTGACAAAATTCGGATATGAATATGATATATGGATAACAGATTGTTTGGAGTAAAAAAGAGGTAAAGCCGCTTACAGCTTTACCTCTTGATTTCAGAATAACGACAGAAATTCCGTCGGCCGTTTAGTTTGCATTTAAAATACAAAGAACAATTGTCGTAATCAAAAACAGAACAGCCAAAAGAACTGTCATTTTGGAATACATAGAAGCTTTTGTTCTTCCGGAATTTTTATTAAAGAATGAGTCGCCGCTGTCCGGTGAAGTACCTGCGATTCCCTTAAGACCGGGGTCTTTTCCCTCCTGCAGCAGAACAACGACTATCAAAGCAACGGTCACAACAATATGCAAAACCAAAAATGCTGTATTCATCTGATGTACCTCCTAAAAAATAATATATAACAGATACATTATACCATCTTATTACAGAATTTACAAGCATTTTTTTAAAGTTTTTTTGTTTTATTTAAAGTTTATTAAAAAATGTTATGTAATTGTTAAAAAAACATGTAGATTTTTGCTGAAAAGTGTGATAAAATAACAATGTATGTAATATGCATGATACACATATGAAAGGTTTATTGAGATATGAAAAAAACAGTAATATTTATTGTTGCGGCAATGACACTATTTGCCGGAAACGCCGGTGCTACGGCAGATATGGATATAACCGTAAAATATAATGGGAATGTGCTGTGTTTTAACAGAGAGCCTGTGATAGTACAGGATAAGACTCTTGTGCAGCTTCGTCCGATTGCGGAGGCTATGGGGCTTAAAATCAGTTATAAAGAAAGTGCAGGAAGTGTTGTTTTGTCTGATGATAAAACAACCGTAGTATTTACACAGGATTCAAATAAAATAATTGTAAATGATAGTGAGAGCACAATGGAAGTGCCTATGGTGCTGAGAAATGACTACACATTTGTTCCGGTTAGAAATCTTGCAGAGCCTTTCGGCAATGACGTGGCTTACGACGAGGAAAGCAAAACGGTAACTATTACTCCGTCTGAAGTGAACACCATGCGTGCTGATAAATCTCCTGAAGAGGAATTTGCTGAGAAGACAAGCACTGAGCCAAAGGAAATATCTACCGGGTCGGGGAATTTCGATTTTACTTTTTATTATCAGTCTCAGCCGGATTTGGAGCTTGAAGCAAACGGCAGAGGATATTGCTGGGTATGCTCGTATGCCATGCTTATATCCGACACGCTGGGAAAGAAAGTAACGCCGATTGATGTGGCGGAGGTTAATATTAAAAAGGGTTACAGCGGCAATTTCATGTCCGGTCACGAAACATTGGTGTCGGAATTCGAGTGCAGGCTTGTGCCGGCTCTTTCGGAGGATTCACAGTATTACAAAGGTTTCAATACGAAAAACAAAGGCGAAACAACACTTTTAATTGAAACGGACGAGGACGCTTTCGCAGCTTTATGTGAAGCGCTCAAGGCTCATCCCAATGGGATTTTGGTTCGGTATGAGGGGTATCCACATACGATGGTAGCAGTTGAATGTGATGAAAATAACATATATTTTAACGATCCGGGAATGAAGGACGGAGAGCATGTAACCTTTGATAAGACATGCCTTAAAAACTTTAAGCTTTCAGACATTTCTTACATACAGGCTATTGAGGCAAGATAAAATTGGAAAAAGTAAAATGTGGTCACCTAATTTTAATAAAATTTGCTGTAAATGCAAATCCTATGATGTAGTGAAGCTGAACATACGGATTGAAGCTGTTAAAGTACTGTTGCACTTATACGTACGCTGTAAGTATGTTTTGCGTGGGGAAATGCGCCGCAAAACAGCGGCGGAAGGGAGAGAGTGCAATGAAATACGAAAAATCCTGCGGAGCTGTAGTGTATCGAAGGAATAACGGAGTGACAGAGTATCTTTTGGTGCTGAACAAAAAGCAGGGAGCAAAGGGGCATTGGGGTTTCCCAAAGGGACATACAGAGAACGGAGAAAACGAATATGAGGCTGCTGCCCGCGAAATATACGAGGAAACGGGAATACTGGTTGTGTTCTCCGGCAAGACGAGAGTGGTTTCAACGTACTC
>JAQXUJ010000019.1 GCA_029219925.1 Clostridiales bacterium
GACCTCTTGCGTATCACTGCAAGAGGTCATTTTTCGTATTTTTTTTCGTAAATCGTATTTTTTTGCCGTCATAATACTGCAGAAATCGCAGTATTAAGCCATTTTATTTCTCCAGCGGCTTCATTGTGGGGAACAGTAGAACATCTCGTATGGAATAGCTGTCGGTCAGCAACATAACCAGTCGGTCGATGCCGATACCCAGTCCGCCTGTAGGCGGCATACCATATTCAAGCGCTGTCAAGAAATCCTCGTCAATCATATTCGCCTCATCATCGCCCTTTTCACGCAGCGCAGCCTGTGCCTCAAAGCGTGAACGCTGGTCAATGGGATCGTTCAGTTCGGAAAATGCGTTTCCGAATTCTCTTCCCGTAATGAATACCTCAAATCTCTCGGTCAATTCCGGCTGGGTAGGCTTTCTCTTCGCCAGCGGCGAAATTTCAACCGGATATTCGGTTATAAATGTCGGCTGAATCAACTTTTCTTCAACAAATTCATCAAAAAACGCTGCAATAATATCTCCCCTCGTCGACTTAATCGGGTCAATCTCAACGCCTTTTTCCTTAGCGATTGCCTGAGCCTCTTGGTCGGTAGCTATTTCGTTAAAATCCACTCCGGCATACTTCTTTATCGAATCGATCATGGTGAGCCGTTCAAAATGAGACAGGTCAATTTCAGTTCCCTGATACACAATCTGCTCCGTTCCCAATGCCTCACGTGCCGCGTATCTGATAAGATTTTCGGTCAAATCCATCATATCATTGTAATCGGCATAAGCGCAGTAAATTTCAATGGATGTAAACTCCGGATTATGTTTAATATCCATTCCCTCATTACGAAACTGCCTGCCCATCTCATAAACCTTTTCCATACCGCCCACGATCAGCCTTTTCAAATGAAGCTCAGTAGCAATACGCAGATACATATCAATATCCAAGGCATTATGATGCGTTACAAAAGGTCTTGCCGCAGCGCCGCCCGGAATAGTATTCAGCATCGGCGTATCCACCTCAATATAACCCATGTCGTCCAGATAGGTTCTTATTGACTTGATAATTTTGCTTCTTTTTATGAATGTATCCTTAACGTCCTGATTCATAATCAGGTCAACATAACGCTGACGATAGCGCAAATCGGTATCCTGAAGTCCATGGAATTTTTCGGGCAGCGGCAGAAGCGACTTTGACAATATTGTCATTTTAGTTACCGCAACCGATATTTCTCCGGCGTTGGTGGTAAATACTTCACCTTCCGCTCCCACAATATCTCCTATGTCCAGCTTTTTGAAATATTCGTACTCATCCTCGCCGACGGTATCCTTTTTTACCACCAGCTGGATTTGCCCGGACAAGTCCTGCAAATGTGAAAACCCGATTTTACCCATTCTGCGTTTTGACATAACTCTGCCCGCAACGCTGACGGTTTTCCCTTCATAGCCGGCATAGCCGTCCTTTACCTCCTGTGCCTTTACCTGACGGTCAAACTTAGTTATTTCAAAGGGATTGCGTCCCTTTTCCTGCAATTCCTTCAGCTTATCTCTTCTTACCTTCAAAAGCTGTGACAGTTCATTATCCATTATAACTTTTCCTTTCTTACGCCCATAATATGTCTAAATTATAACATAGCTCTATCTTTTTGTCAATGCCGCAAATCTGCACCAACCCCACTCTAATTCTATATAATAGTAATAGCAATGAAAAAAAGGAGGTATCGGCATGAGCGGAGAGGATTTAGCGGTTTTAATAACAGCAACCGCACTTTATACGGCGCAAAATCTTACCGTTAACGACTTAAATATACTTGTGGCCGTGTTCACGCAGCTTGCCGACACCTATGCAACAATATCGGTTATCCGTTCAATCGAAGAGCCGAAAAATGAAACACAGAATCAAGAAACAGCCCAGCAACAACAGGAGGAGGACATAATCGCCCTTGAAACCACATGATTACCTATGTAAAACCTTATCTGCGGCAGCCTTAAGTTTAAAGCCGTAGCACAGCACTATTGAAACCGCTGCTCCCACTACCGCCTGCAAAATCTGATACGGCAGTTTCAGCCAAGCCGCTTCGGGCGTACTGTATATAAACGCTCTGCCCAAGCTATAGCCGACAACCATTATGACCGCACCGACAGCCACACCTAAAATTGCATCGGACAGCTGTCCATTTCTTCTATGTGCAAGAAGGGAAATTACGGCGGCCTGCAGACCGTGGGTTACCAGCGAGACAAACATCGGCGTGGGATAAAAGAACAAATCTCCCAAAAATGCACCTATTCCTCCGACAACCATAGCCGTAATCGGGTCAAAAATTAAAGCTGCCGTACAAATCGGTATATCATTCATATATAAATGTCCTCCCGGTACCGGAACGCTCAAAATACTCATACTGAGCACAATTGTGAGCGCCATAAACATCGCCGCAAGGCATAAATGCTGTGTTGAGTTGTAAAAGGCTCTTCGCTGTTCTGTGTGGGTTTCTGATTTTAATGAATTAAAATCACTTTGCATAATAGCCATAGAAACTATACTCAACCCAAAAATTGCGAGAACCAAATATACAATTCCGTTACCTATTGAAGCATAATCGTGTTCGTTAAACCCCTGTTTGACTTTTTCGCCTCTTGTATACCACCAATACAGAGAATAAAATGGGACAAAAATTAAGCACAACATTTCTCCTGTACAGCTCGTTGTATTCTTTTGTATTGAACGAGTGTTTTTTACAAGCAAATACATCCAATATATACTGTATATCCCTAATGTTATAATTGATAGAAGTATACAAACACCTATGCTTCTTTTGTTAATTTGAATCATTAAACATACCTCTTTTCTTTCTTCTAATTGTAACATTAATTATTTTATTTCAATGATATATCTTGAAGTGGGTAACTTAAAAATTGATACTTATTGTTAGTCCCACTTTACCCACTCAGAATAGCGAGGTGCCTTGTAAAATCTCTTCTTTTACATGATAATTTCCTCCCGTTTCCTATGTATTACAGAAGAACTTCTTTATTTGTTCCGTAGAAAATGTCGTCCTGTCCGCTTATCATTTTGCAGAACTTTTCCATTCTGTCCCATGTGTCATGAATATCAAATTCATATGCGTGTCCCCAAATATAGAAAAGCTGCGGTTTGTCGGCTTCAAGTTGAAGGAATTTTCTGCCGAGCGAAAACATTGCGTCCCATTCGGTGTTATGGTGTACAGTGGGATTAAATAAAATCAAGTCCTGCTGAAGATCAAAATTATAAGTGGATGTAGTTGTTCTTGCGTATTTAACTCCGGTCTTTTCCCTTATGATTTTCGGGGCAATATCACCTATACAGCCTGTGCCGCCGGGATATGCCATGCCGACCACCTCATATCCGACCAGCTCGCTCAGATTAATTCTGTCCTGTTCCACCTGCCTGAAAATTTCATCCGGGCTGCAGTCACGCAGTGCCGGATGAGTCAGGGTATGCACAGCCACCTCATGTCCCGCATAAATTGATTTTACATCCTCCGGATTTACCTTGATGTGGTTTACTCTTTCACCTTCGCGGTCAAGATATCCTCCCTTACCCAAGGTTTCCGAATTAATATTAAAGGTACATTTCAAACCGTACTTATTAAACATTTCAATAAGTCTTATGTCCTGTGTTACGCCGTCATCATAGCTGAAGGTAACAGCTTTATTTTTTTTGTTCCACATAATACTCTACGCCTCCGAATGAAAACTGTAATTAGGAGCCTCTTTAGTAATATAAATGTCATGGGGATGACTTTCCTTAAGTCCCGCACCGGTAATTCTAACGAATTTGCCGTTTTCCTTCAGCTCGGGAATTGTGCGTGTTCCGCAGTAGCCCATGCCGGAGCGAAGTCCACCCAAAAGCTGGAATATCGTATCGGAAACATGTCCCTTATACGGTACTCTTCCTTCCACGCCCTCAGGAACAAGCTTTTTCGAGCCTGTCTGGAAATATCTGTCCTTTGAGCCGCATTCCATTGCCGCAATCGAACCCATACCTCGGTAAACCTTGAACCGACGTCCCTGATACAATTCAAACTCACCCGGGCTTTCCTCGCAGCCGGCAAGCAGACTTCCCATCATGACAACATCCGCACCTGCGGCAATTGCTTTTACAATATCTCCGGAATATTTAAGACCTCCATCGGCAATAATCGGAATACCGTACTTTTTTGCCACCTGTGCTGCATCGTAAATAGCGGTAACCTGCGGACAGCCTATGCCCGCAACCACACGAGTCGTACAAATCGAGCCGGGTCCTATACCGACCTTGACGCAGTCCGCACCTGCTTTTATAAGCGCCTCGCACGCCTCGCCCGTTGCGATATTGCCCGCAATAACAGGAACATCCGGATATGCCGACTTAACAAGCTTAAGCTTTTCAATAATATTTTTCGAATGACCGTGGGCGGAATCAAGCACCAACACATCCACTCCGGCCGCAACAAGCTTATCCACACGGTTCATCATGTCATCGGTAACTCCGATTGCCGCTCCGCACAGAAGACGTCCGTTTGCGTCCTTTGCGGCATTGGGGTATTTCACCGCCTTCTCAATATCCTTTATGGTGATAAGTCCCTTTAAATGATTTTCCTTGTCAACCAGTGGCAGCTTTTCAATCTTATGCTTGCTCAGAATGCTCTGCGCGTCCTCCAGAGTCGTTCCCACAGGTGCGGTAATAAGATTTTCACCGGTCATTGCGTCCTCAATCTTCTTTGAATAATCGGTTTCAAAGCGCAAATCACGGTTAGTGATTATGCCAACCAGCTTATTTCCCGCATCACAGATAGGCACGCCGGAAATTCTGTACCGATGCATCAAATCGTTTGCGTCCTTCAAGGTATGCTCCTTGGTAAGACTGAAGGGATTGGATATAACGCCGTTCTCCGAGCGCTTAACCCTGTCAACCTCCATTGCCTGCTGTTCAATGGTCATGTTTTTATGAATTATACCGATTCCGCCTTCACGCGCCATGGCAATTGCCATTTCCGCCTCGGTGACGGTGTCCATCGCGGAGCTCATCAGCGGTATATTCAGTTTTATGGTAGCGGTCAGATTAGTTCCCAGCTCCACCATATTCGGTGTTATGTCCGATTCCTGCGGCAGCAGCAGAACATCATCAAAGGTCAGACCCTCTTTTGCAAACTTATCTTCCATAACGATACTTTCCTCCTATAGCTTATTTTTTCTATTTTAACAAATTACAATGCGTTTTTCAATAGATATTTTCAAGTTTTTTTCTTTTCTTACATTTTCTACAAATTATGGCAGCAAATTTAAAATACGCTATATAATTTTTCCAAATGATATGCGCCTATACATAATCTTTAAATAAAAGAAGCCGCAGCAAATGAATTTGCCGCAGCTTCCTGCAATTTATATATTAATACATGCCTGCCATGCCGGGGTCTGCCGCCGGAATGGGCGCCGGATTCTTCTCGGGCTTATCCGCAACAAGACTCTCGGTTGTGAGAACCATTGCCGCAACCGAAGCCGCATTCTGTAGTGCAGATCTTGTAACCTTAACCGGGTCAACAATTCCTGCCTTAATCATATCTACGTATTCCTCGGTCAGGGCATTGTAGCCTATGCCCTTGTCGCATGCCTTAACCTTGTCAACGATAACGCTACCTTCAAGTCCGGCATTCTTTGCAATCTGTCTTACCGGCTCTTCAAGAGCTTTCAGCACAATCTGAATACCTGTCTTTTCGTCGCCCTCAGCATTATCCAGGAGCTTTTCAACTTCCGGAAGAACATTGATATAGCTTGTGCCGCCGCCTGCAACGATACCCTCTTCAACAGCTGCCTTTGTTGCTGCCAGAGCGTCCTCGATTCTGTACTTCATTTCCTTCATTTCGGTTTCTGTTGCAGCACCGACCTTGATTACCGCTACGCCGCCTGCCAGCTTGGCAAGTCTTTCCTGTAGTTTTTCCTTATCAAATTCAGAGGTAGTGTTGTCAATCTCATTTCTGATTTGTGTAACACGCTCCGCAATTGCCTTTTTGTCGCCCATACCGTCGACAATAATTGTATTTTCCTTCTGGATTTTAACCTGCTTAGCACGGCCAAGCTGTGAAACCTGCGTATCCTTAAGCTCAAGTCCGAGTTCCTCGGAGATAACCTGACCGCCGGTCAGAATTGCAATATCCTGAAGCATTGCCTTTCTTCTGTCGCCGAAGCCCGGAGCCTTAACAGGAACACATACGAATGTTCCGCGCAGCTTGTTGAGAATAAGTGTTGTAAGGGCTTCGCCTTCAACGTCCTCCGCAATGATTACAAGCTTCTTGCCCATCTGCACAATCTGCTCCAGAAGCGGAAGAATTTCCTGAATATTAGAAATCTTCTTGTCTGTAATAAGTATATATGCGTCGTCCAAAACAGCCTCCATCTTATCGGTATCTGTTACCATATAAGGTGAAATATATCCGCGGTCAAACTGCATACCTTCAACTATGTCGGAATAGGTTTCCGCAGTCTTTGATTCCTCAACGGTAATAACGCCGTCTGAGGTAACCTTTTCCATTGCGTCGGCAATAAGATCGCCTATTTCATCATTTGCCGCAGAAACAGCCGCAACTCTTGCAATATCTGCCTTGCCGCTTACCTTCTTCGCATTTTTCAAAAGGCTTTCAACCGCAGCGTCAACAGCTTTCTGGATACCCTTTCTTACAATCATGGGGTTTGCGCCTGCGGTTACGTTCTTCGTTCCTTCTCTTACGAGAGCCTGAGCCAAAAGCGTCGCCGTTGTGGTACCGTCGCCGGCAATATCGTTTGTCTTTGTGGCAACTTCCTTAACCAGCTGAGCTCCCATATTCTCAAACGGGTCTTCAAGGTCAACTTCCTTTGCAATGGTAACACCGTCGTTTGTGATTACCGGTGCGCCGAATTTCTTATCCAGAACAACGTTTCTGCCTTTGGGGCCCAATGTAATTTTTACCGTATCGGCAAGCTGGTCAATGCCGCGCTCCAATGCGTGTCTTGCTTCCTCGCCGTATAAAATCTGCTTTGCCATTTATAATCCCTCCAATTTATTCAACTATAGCCAAGATATCCGATTGTCTTACAATTGTATATTCCTCTCCGTCCAGCTTAACCTCTGTACCGGAATACTTTGAAATAAGAACTTTGTCGCCAACCTTGACTTCCATTTTAACTTCCTTGCCGTCGACAACCCCACCGGGACCTGCAGCAACAATTTCCGCAACCTGCGGCTTCTCCTTTGCGGCACTCGCTAAGATTATTCCGCCCTTTGTGGTTTCTTCCGCCTCTAACATTTTTATAACAACTCTGTCTGCTAATGGTTTAATGTTCACCATGTCCGCCTCCTTTATTAGTTATTAGCACTCACCTTCATCGACTGCTAACAATTATATTATAGCCCCGTCAAAAAAATTATCAATTCCGAAAATTTTAATTTACGGTTGATTTCCTTTTATTTTCTTTAGATTTCATTAGAATTCTTTATATTATGTTAATTTGCAAAATTTTCTAAAATTTCAAAACCGCTTTCTTTAGTGTATGCGGTAATGCCACCTTTCAGTTCGGAAATATCCTCGGGAGGGTAGTAGGACGGGTCAATTATAATTGATTTTACAAGGATTTTGCTGCCGTCCGCTATTTCATACATTGAGAGAGTGTTTTCCACAAGATTAACGGTGTAATAAATGACCGGTTCGGGTGTGGGCGCAGTCTCGATATCCTCAACATCCTTATTCTCCGACAGTACCGGCCGGCGTTCTTCCCGTGTTTCCGCACTGTTTTTTTCCTTTCCTCCGCAGGAGGCAAGCACCAGCAGTACCGCCATTGTGAGAAATATTTTTCTTGTTTTTTCCGTCATGCTTATCACTCCATTTGGTTTTTTAGATATTTTTACCATTTTTATTTTTTTTATTCATTTTAGTTTTTTATAAAATTTTGGTTGCATAAAATTATTTTTTGTACTATAATATAATTGGTTAGTTTTACAATTAATGCGGGAGGTGTTATTTTTTGAAACACGCACGTGATAAACATAAGCGAAGGCCGGATTCCGACCGAAGTGCATCTTCAGCACAGCACGGCGATAGATACAGCTTTTCTACAGAAAGCAGACTGCATGCCGATGCTCAAAAGAAGTCCGTACCGGAGCAGCCACGCAAAAAAGCGTCTAAAAAGTCGAAAAAGCGAAGTGTCTTCTGGGCGCGTTTCCGAGTGGCGCTGATAACCTGTCTGTGCGCGGGCGCTGTTGTGGCGCTGGGCGTGGGTGCGGGCATGTATGCCGCCGTATCGCAGGAAATTGAGGATATGGATTTTGACGGCATTGCATATAATTTTTCCTCTGTGGTGTACGCCAACGACGCAAACGGAAATTCCCATGAAGTAGAACACCTTCACAGCGACGGCAACCGTGAATGGGTTGATTCCGATAAAATACCGGATATTGCCAAGGAGGCTGCCGTTTCTATTGAGGACGAGCGTTTCTATAAACACGGCGGCGTGGATTTAAAACGTACCGCCGGCGCCACATTGGGCTGGGTTGTTTCCAAAGTAACGGGCAAATCTCCCTCCTACGGCGGCAGTACCATAACGCAGCAGGTTATAAAAAACATAACGCAGGAAAAGGATAAAACGGTAACGCGTAAAATAAAGGAAATGATGCGCGCCGTTGCTCTTGAAAAGCGTTTTACCAAGGACGAAATTTTGACTATGTACTTAAATATAGCGTATTTTGGGAACCAGTGCTACGGCATAGAATCCTCGTCTAAGGTATATTTTTCAAAGAACGCTGTGGATTTAACGCTTCCTCAGGCAGCCATGATTGTTGGAATTACCCAGGCTCCCTCGCGGTATGATCCATTCCGAAATCCGGAGGACGCGCTGGCAAAACGCAACACCGTACTGAAGAAAATGCATGACCTGCATAAAATCAGTGATGAAGAATATGAACAGGCGTCGGCATCAGAGCTGGGCGTGAACAGCCGATATAATTCTCCCGATTCAAACGTCTACAGTTACTTTGTTGACCAGGTTATTAATGACATAATATCCGACCTGCAAACCCAAAAGGGATATTCGAAAACCTTTGCAAGCCAGCAGGTTTTCAGCGGCGGTCTGAAAATTTATACTACCATGGACAGCAATATTCAGGACGCAATGGAAAGCGTGTATGAAAATACCGCCAATTTCCCGGCGGCGTCAAAGGGAACCCAGTCGGCAATGGTTATTATTGACCCATCCAACGGCGAAATAAAAGGCATTGTCGGGGGAATTGGCAAGAAAACCGAAAGCCGAGGTCTTAACCGAGCCACCCATTCGAGGCGTCAGCCCGGCTCATCAGTAAAGCCTCTATCGGTCTACTCTCCGGCGCTTGAAACGGGAAAAATCAATGCCGCAACCATATTGACCGACAAGGAAATAACTATCGGCGACTGGTCGCCGAAAAATTCATATTCCGGCTATAAAGGGAACATGTCGGTACGAAAGGCAATAGAAATTTCCTGCAACACTACCGCCGTACAGACCCTTCAAAGTCTGGGGATTGATACAAGCTATAACTTTATGACCAATAAATATCACTTTACGTCGCTTACCGACAGCGACAAGAATTTAAGCGCTTTGGGGCTCGGCGGCATGACAAACGGCGTGTCCCCGAAGGAGATGGCTGCGGCGTACGCAGTTTTTGCAAACAAAGGCGTTTATATAACGCCGCACACATATACTAAGGTTTTAGACAGCGCAGGCAAGGTTCTTCTTGAATATAAGCCGGAATCGACCAGAGTTTTAAGCGAAGCCAATGCATTTATTATGAGCGACTTCTTAAAAGAGGTTGTATACGGCAGCGCCGGAACAGGTCGCAACGCAAGACTTTCCAAAATGCCTACCTACGGCAAGACGGGAACCACAAACGATAACTGCGATAAGTGGTTTGTTGGCTTTACGCCGTATTACGTGGGTGCAACCTGGTTCGGCTTTGACAGCATGACTCCCCTTACAAAAGCCGGCGTTTCCAACAACGTTTCCACCGCTGTGTGGAAAAAGGTGATGGAAAAGGTTCATGCCGATTTGCCGTCCAAGAAAATTGAACAGCCGGATAACGTTACCGCCGTTTCAATTTGTCAGAAAACGGGTAAGCTATCCTCAAGCGGCTGTTCCTATGCCAAAACGGAATATTTCGTAAACGGAACGGTACCGACCAAGTACTGCAACAATTCCGGACATTATTCCGGTCATACAACATCGTCGGAGGGGTCCTCCTCGTCGACGAACAGCGAGCATGGAAGCGACGCAACTTCGTCGCCGTCACATTCCCCCGCTCCGTCAGATGAGCCTGCCGCTACTAAAACCCCTGTAACACCTAAGCCTGCCGAGCCGACTCCGGCACCCCCGTCAGGCGATGATGTTATAACTATAGATTAGATTTGGGAGGCATTATACATGATAGACATAATCATTGAGCTGATTACAGCAAAACAATACGCAAAACTGAAAGGGATTCTTTCCGATATAGAACCTATAGATATCGCTGCTCTGTTCGATGATTTGCCTAAACGGTATATGCCTCTGTTATACAGGCTTCTGCCCAAGGAAACGGCGGCGGAGGTGTTTGTCGAGCTGGACGCCGACACCCAGGAAATGCTTATTACCGGATTTTCCGACAGCGAACTGAAAGAGGTCCTGGACGAGCTTTACCTGGATGATGCGGTTGATATTATTGAGGAAATGCCGGCAAATGTTGTAAAGCGTATTATCCGTCACTCCGACCCGGAGGTACGCCACAGCATAAATGAAATTCTGAATTATCCCAAGGACAGCGCCGGCTCAATAATGACAATTGAGTTTATCGACCTTAAAGAGGATATGACGGTACAGGACGCATTCACGAAAATCCGCCGTACCGGTGTTGACAAGGAAACAATCTACACCTGCTACGTCACCGACAGGAACAGAATTTTAAAGGGCATTGTTTCGGTAAAGGATTTGCTGCTTTCCGCAGAGGACTGCGTTATTTCGGATATAATGGAAAAAAATCCGATATTCGTTTATACTCTTGACGATAAAGAGGACGTGGCAAAAGCGCTGTCCAAATACGATTTCCTCGCACTGCCGGTTGTCGATAACGAAAAACGGCTTGTGGGAATCGTCACCGTCGATGACGCTATCGACGTCATTCAGGAAGAGGCTACCGAGGATATCGAAAAGATGGCGGCTATGACCCCTTCCGAAAAGCCTTACCTTAAAACAGGCGTTTGGGATACCTTCAAACAGCGTATTCCGTGGCTTTTAGTGCTTATGATTTCCGCAACCTTTACGGGGAAAATCATTGCCCACTTTGAGGACGCTTTGGGGAAGTTTGTTGTCCTTACCACTTTTATCCCTATGCTCATGGACACAGGCGGAAATTCCGGCAGTCAGGCGTCGGTCACCATTATCCGTGGATTATCTCTGGAGGAAATCCATTTCAGAGATATACTCAGAATCCTTTGGAAGGAAGCGCGGGTAGCGCTTATCTGCGGCGTGGTTCTTGCATGTGCCAATTTCGTAAAGCTTATGATTATCGACCGGGTTACGCTTACTATTGCCCTTGTTGTATGCACGACCCTTGTGGGTACGGTTTTCTTTGCAAAAATTGTAGGCAGCAGCCTTCCGCTTTTTGCAAAAAAAATAGGCTTCGACCCGGCGGTTATGGCAAGTCCTCTGATTACCACCATAGTCGATGCTATGTCTCTTATGATTTATTTTAATATTGCATCGGCAGTTCTTCATATATGAATTTTTCTGTACATTAAAACGGAGCGGCATATCAATCTGCCGCTCCGTTTTAGCGCATGACTTATATTATTCCCGTTAAAAATATAATTGCAAGCGCAATCAATAGAAGGCTGTCGTCACCGTCGTCCATCAGCAGCGCAAGAATTATAATTCCGAGAATAATATCGTCCGTCTGAAATTTTCCGAACAGCTTTCCGCCGTCCTGCTTTGCCGGAACGTTACCCGCCGAACACGGTGCGCACTCCTTCGACGGCTCACTGCACGGCTTTTCCTCCGGCAAATCCTTTTTTACAAGCTGTGGCATATCACTGTAGCTGTAATACCTCCGATACATAGCTCACCTCTATTTTCCGAACAATCCCGAAAATCTGCCTATATTCATAATCCGGATTGCTCTGTCAATGGTCTGCTGTCTGTCAGCTCTCATAAACGGCCGCAGCGACCGCAGAAGATTTGACCGCGAATCATTTGTATTGGAAATCTGGTCAACCATATTCCGTATCTGTCCGAGAAACTGCACTCCCTCGGGCGTAAGTACATTCTGAATTCCGTTTGCCTGCGGCGTCTGTACAGCGGAAGCATTACTGTTCGTCTGATTTACGGTTGGCTGAGGCGATTCTGTTTTTATATCATTATTGATTGCCTCAGCCATATTCTGCGCCGGCGCCGCCTGTGTGGCGGGCGTCTGCTGTATAAGACCGCTGGACCGGAGCATTTGCATTGCACTCTGAATTTTTTCGTCCGCATTGTCGCCCAGAAGGGTTTTAAGCGTGCCCATCATGTCTGCCATTTTTATCACCTCAACTTTTTCATAATATCCTCCGCTGACATACTTCCTAAATCGGTCATGTCTGCATTCTTCAGCTTTCGGCTTACCTCATCGGTATCAAGACTCATAAATTTTTCCAGGATGGCTTTTTTGTCGCTTTCTGAAAGCGAATTTTTTAACCGCTGTCCCTCCTCCGACGCCAGCAGCTTTGAAACCGCCTCGGCAGAGCTTTTTAATTTATTTTTATCCATTCCCGATAACATTCGGGACAGCTTATCGTTTATACTTTCTTTCATTCACATTCCCCCTCATATTTCATTATATTCCATGCAGAGAAAAAATTTACAAAAACTATTGTAATTTGCAAATAACTGTGCTATAATGATTATGTATTTGTAAAGGCTATGATGAAGTATAGTAAGATATGTCTCACCAAAAGAGAGTCGCGGTAAGCTGCTGGAAGCCGCGGCGGTACCGTCATATCCCAAGATTCCCTTCGGAGCCGCGCAGATGAAGCCGATATTTTCGGTGTGTAGTTTGTGCCGTTATGATGCGTTAAGTCAAAAATGAGCGTCCGCTTTTTAAAAGCGGAAATACGGGTGGTACCGCGGAGCATACGCTTCGTCCCTTTACCGGGACGGAGCTTTTTTACTTGCAAAAAATTCCCGAGGATGCAAAGGCGGCAGTCTATGTAATACCGCTTTTGCCGTACCGTTGTCACGTGGAAGGTATTCCGAAACGACCTATTATTAAAAAAGGAAAGGATTGTGATATTATTATGAAGCAGCAACTTCAAGAAATCAAAAAACAGGCTGAAGAGCATCTAAAAAATGCATGCACAGCCGACGCATTGGAGGAATTGCGCATTAAATACCTGGGCAAAAAGGGCGAGCTGACCGCCATTTTAAAAGGAATGGGTAAGCTGGCTGCCGAGGAGCGTCCTGTTATAGGCGCAATGGCAAATGAGATAAGAGAATTTTTATCCGGCGAAATTGACGCAAAAAAGGCGGAAATTGAAAAGCTTGTCCGGGACGCAAAGCTCAAGTCGGAGGTTATAGACATATCCATGCCCGGCAGAAAGCCTGAAATCGGCACATCTCACCCTATTACCAAGGTTCTTGACGAATTCAAAGATGCAGTAGTGGGAATGGGCTTTCAGATTATGGAAGGGCCGGAGGTGGAAACCGACTACTACAACTTTGAGGCACTTAATATTCCAAAAAATCACCCGGCACGAGATACGCAGGACACCTTTTACATTGACGAAAATACTGTTTTAAGGACCCAGACGTCACCCATGCAGATTCGAGTTATGGAAAATACCAAGCCGCCGATACGCATTATTGCTCCCGGCAGGGTTTACCGGAGCGACGCCGTTGACGCAACCCATTCCCCGATTTTCCACCAGATTGAAGGACTTGTAGTTGACAAGGGCATAACCATGGCTGATTTAAAGGGTACGTTGGAAACGCTTATCAGATCCATTTACGGCGAGCATACAAAGGTACGCTTCCGTCCGCACCACTTCCCCTTCACCGAACCGTCGGCGGAAACCGATGTCTGCTGCTTTAACTGCGGCGGCAAGGGCTGCAGCGTGTGCAAGGGCGAGGGCTGGATTGAAATTCTCGGCTGCGGCATGGTTCATCCGAAGGTTCTGGCAAACTGCGGAATTGACCCTGAAATATATTCCGGCTTTGCCTTCGGAATCGGTCTTGAACGTCTGGTTATGGGCAGATACGATATTAATGACATAAGACTGTTCTTTGAAAATGACGTAAGATTTCTGAAGCAATTTTAATTATGAAAGGACTGATATAAATGAAAGTACCAATGAGTTGGTTTAACGATTATACAGATATAAGCGGCGTTACACCCAAGGAATATAATGATGCCCTGACCATGACAGGCTCCAAGGTGGAAACCATTGAAAGTCTGGGCGCAGATATAAAGAATGTTGTCACAGGCAGAATCCTTGAAATCACCGACCACCCTGACTCCGACCACATGGTTATATGCAAGGTGGACGTGGGTGATGAGGTTTTGCAAATCGTAACGGGTGCGCCCAATGTCAAGGCAGGACAGATTGTGCCTGTTGCAAAAAATGACTCCTATCTTCCCGGAGGTGTTCATATTAAAACCGGCAAGCTCCGCGGTGTTGAATCCTGCGGCATGCTTTGTTCTCACGAGGAGCTGGGATTGTCGGAAAGCGACCTTTCTTGGACGCCGGAATACGGAATTTTAATACTTCCCGAGGATACCAAGGTGGGCGTTGATATTAAGGATATTTTCGGTCTGAATGAAAACGTGGTTGAATTTGAGATTACTTCAAATCGCCCCGACTGCTTCAGCGTAATCGGTCTTGCCCGGGAAACGGCAGCAACCTTTAAAAAGCCATTCTCGGTTAAAAAACCGAAATTTACCGAAAATTCGGAAAATATTGCCGATACCCTTTCGGTAACTGTTGAAAATCCCGAAAAGTGCCTGAGATACTGCGCCCGCATGGTTAAAAAC
The DNA here is from genome assembly GCA_029219925.1 of Clostridiales bacterium. GTDB lineage: Bacteria > Bacillota > Clostridia > UBA1381 > UBA1381 > UBA1738. The sequence continues at coordinate 15,039 of JAQXUJ010000019.1, forward strand.
GTAAAAATCGAGCCGTCGCCGGCATGGCTTGCGCGCCGTCTTAAAGCGTCGGGCATACGTCCCATCAACAATATTGTCGATATAACAAACTATATTCTTCTGGAATACGGTCAGCCTATGCACGCCTTCGACCTGCGCCATATTTCCGGCGAAAAAATCGTTGTCCGCAATGCCGGAGACGGAGAGATAATCAAAACCCTCGATGAACAGGACAGAGAATTGAACCATAACGACCTGGTAATAGCCGATGCGGAAAAAGCGGTTGCAATAGCCGGAGTAATGGGCGGCTTCAACTCAGAAATTGAAGACGACACCACCACCGTTGTTTTTGAATCCGCAACCTTCGACGCCGTATCGGTACGTCTTACGGCGCAAAAAGCCGGTCTTCGCACTGAGGCATCGTCACGATATGAGAAGGGGCTTGACCCCAATAATACCGTTCCTGCGGTTGAACGCGCCTGTGAGCTTGTGGAAATGCTGGGCTGCGGAGAAAACGTCGGAGGCATGATTGACGTTAAGGGCAACATCAAGCCTCGCACCGTTCTTGATTTCCGTCCCGACAAAATTAATGCATTTTTGGGCATCAACATCTCCAAAGAGGAAATGGCGGGATATTTAAAAGCCCTTGAATTTGACGTTGACCTTGACACTATGAAAATCACAGCTCCCTCCTTCCGCCCCGATATTGAAGCGGAAGCGGATATTGCGGAGGAAATCGCCCGCTTTTACGGCTACGATAAAATCCCGACAACACCTATTTCCGGCGAAGCGACAAAGGGATATTTTTCACCCCTGCAAAAATTCCGCAAAAATCTTGCCAATGCGCTTATTGCACAGGGCATGAACGAGATTTTTACCTTCACCTTTACCTCTCCCGCAGAGTTTGACAAGCTGGAGCTTGCTACGGACAGTCCGCTGCGCAATGCGGTTAAAATAAGCAATCCTCTGGGTGAGGACACCTCCATCATGAGAACAACCACGCTTTCGTCCATGCTGGAAACAATGTCCTACAACTATAACAGAAAAAATGACACAGTCAGTCTATACGAAATCAGTAAGGTATTTATCCCCACAAAGGACGGCGAGCTTCCCGACGAGCCGGAAATGCTGACTGTCGGAATGTATAGAAAGGGCATGGATTTCTTTGATATAAAGGGTATTCTTGAGGCTGTATTTGATTCTCTTAACATCAAGGGTATCGAATTTAAGCAGCTCACCGATAATCCCACCTTCCATCCGGGAAGAACCGCCGCTGTAACTGCCGGCGGAAGTCAAATAGGCGTCGTGGGTGAAATTCATCCGAGCGTTTCGGACAATTTTGACATCGGAGTACCGTGCTATGCGGCGGAAATAAACATTGCCGATTTATTTGCCTGCGTTGACGGAAATATTAAATTCAAGCCCCTGCCGAAATTCCCGGCAGCAGAACGCGACATTGCGGTACTTGTTGATAAATCGGTTGCCGTTGGAGATCTTCGTGCAACAATGGTAAAAGCCGCCGGCGCTCTGCTTGATTCAATTAAGCTGTTTGATGTGTACGAGGGCGACAGAATTCCCGAAGGGAAAAAGAGCGTCGCCTTCGCAATTACCTTCCGCGCACCCGACAGGAGCCTTACTAATGATGAGGTCAACAGAGTATTTAATAAAATTGTCAAAGATTTGCAGTATAAAAATGACGCTCATCTGAGATAAAATCCTACTTTTTACCGGCATATTATAAAAAAATGCAAATAACTGTTGACATCAGATAAAAAGCGTGGTATAATTAAAACACTTGGTAGAGGTCGCACTTTCGTAATCAGTAACGAACGGATAACTAAGCATTGACAAATGCGATGCCGTGCGTGAAAGGTACGGGTGCCGAGGACGGTCATGTCAAAGACCGATCCGGCAGAGCAAAATAAGATTTGCTTTGCTGTCGTGTATCATGCACGGAGAGCTATCCATATTTGTTTTTGTATAAAAGCATTTTAAGATAGTCTGCCAAAGGCTATCTTTTTTGCATATTAAAATGCATAAAGGTCAAGCCGCAATACTATACTTTTATCGGTAGGAGGATAAAATAATGCAGATTTGTAACAACATCGGAACAAATGAAAAGGGTAATCTTACCTTTGCAGGCTTTGATACGGTAGAGCTTGCCAAAAAGTACGGCACTCCGCTGTACCTAATGGACGAGAATAAAATTCGTGAAAAAATGCGCACCTACAAAAAAGCGATGAAAAAGCATTTCGGTGACGGAGCAATGCCGATTTACGCCAGCAAGGCGGCAAGCTTTAAAAGAATGTACAGAATTGCAAAAGAAGAGGATATAGGCATCGATGTGGTTTCTATAGGTGAAATTTATACCGCACTGTCTGCGGAATATGATATTTCCCGTGCGTTTTTCCACGGTAATAATAAAACCCCTGACGAGATTTCCTTTGCCATTGAGAATAATATTGGATATTTTGTGGCAGATTCTCTGACTGAGCTTGAGAGCATCAACGCTGAAGCGGCAAGACAGGGTAAACGCCAGAAGGTTCTTCTGCGTATTACTCCGGGTATCGACACACACACAAACAAGAAAATAGCTACCGGCAATGTAGACTCAAAGTTCGGTGTTGCCATAGCCACCGGTCAGGCATATGAGTTTGTCGGAGCGGCTCTGGGCTTTAAAAATATTGATTTATACGGCTATCATTGCCATGTAGGTTCTCAGGTCTTCGACGCGGAAACCTTTATTGATGCCGTTGATATCATGATGGATTTTTCCGCTGAGGTTAAGCGCCGCTACGGTTATGAAGGTGAAATTCTGAATTTGGGCGGTGGCTTCGGCGTACGTTATGTTGCGTCCCAGCCGGATTTGGATATTGAAAACAGTATCCGGGAGGTCGGAGAGGTTCTTACGCAGAAATGCACCGACCTGAATATGAAAAAGCCGAAAATTCTTATGGAGCCGGGCAGAAGTATTGTTGCGGATGCGGGCATGACTCTTTATACTGTCGGCACCGTTAAGCAGATTACAAACTTCAAAAACTATGTTGCCATAGACGGCGGTATGGCGGATAATCCCCGTTTTGCGCTTTATGACGCAGAATATACCGTTGTAACGGCAAACAAGGCCACTCTTCCCAAGCATTACCGCTGCACTCTTGTGGGAAAATGCTGTGAAAGCGGTGACATTATTCAGGAGGATATTCACATCGCAAAACCGGAAAAGGGAGATACTGTTGCGGTATTAACCACCGGCGCATACAACTATTCCATGGCGTCAAACTACAACCGTCTTGCAAAGCCTCCTGTCGTAATGCTGGCAGACGGCAAAGACTATGTTGCGGTAAAACGAGAAACACTCGAGGATATTATCCGCAATGATGTCTGATTCTATTGACACATAGGAATAAAAATGGTAATATAAACATAGGCCTTGACCAAGGCCGGATTGGAGATTTTAAAAAGATGAAACAAAGTTATAAAGTAGGCATTATCGGCGCTACGGGAATGGTAGGTCAAAGATTTATCGACTTGCTGAAGGATCACCCGTGGTTTAAAATATCCGTTCTTGCAGCTTCCGGAAGGAGCGCGGGTAAAACCTACCGAGAGGCTGTCGGCAGTAAATGGGTTATGGAAAATGAACTCCCCAAATATGTCGGGGATATGATCGTTATGGACGCTTCCGCCGATGCGGAAAAGATTGCCGACGCAGTAGATTTTGTATTCTGCGCGGTGAATATGAAGAAGGACGAGATAAAGGCCCTCGAAGAAAAATACGCAAAGCTTGAGTGCCCTGTAATTTCCAACAACTCGGCACACCGCCACACGCCGGACGTACCAATGGTAATACCGGAAATCAACCCCGACCATATAGAGATTATCAAAGCTCAGAGGGAGCGGCTCGGAACAAAGCGCGGTTTTATAGCGGTCAAGTCCAACTGCTCAATCCAGAGCTATGTTCCGGCACTGCATCCGCTGATGAAATATGGCGTAACCAAGGTTCTGGCAACCACCTATCAGGCTATTTCCGGAGCAGGCAAAACCTTTGAAACATGGCCGGAAATGGTTGATAATCTCATCCCTTATATCGGCGGTGAGGAAGAAAAATCCGAGCTTGAGCCGCTGAAGGTTTGGGGGCATATCGAAAACGGCAGGATTATTGATGCCGAGTCGCCGTCCATCACCACGCAATGTCTGCGTGTGCCTGTATCCAACGGTCATACAGCGGCTGTGTTTGTCAGCTTTGCAGATAAGCCGTCCATGGAACAGATTAAAGAGGACTGGAAGAATTTCCGTGGCGTTCCTCAGGAGCTGGAGCTTCCCCACGCACCCAAGCAATTTTTGAACTATTTTGAAGAAAACGACCGTCCGCAAAGCAAGCTGGACAGAAATCTTGAAGGCGGCATGGCGGTTTCTATCGGCAGACTCCGTCCCGATACACAGTACGATTATAAATTTGTCTGCCTGTCCCATAACACCCTCCGCGGTGCAGCCGGCGGAGGCGTGCTTTTGGCGGAATTATTGGCAAAAAAGGGATATTTTGACTGACTTTGAAAGGAGTAATTACCATGAAAAAGCTACCCTTTACAGGCTCGGGCGTTGCTCTTATAACGCCCTTCAACAGCGACGGCACACCCAATTACGATAAGCTCGACGAGCTTATTGAAATGCACATTGCACATAAAACCGATGCTCTTATTGTCTGCGGAACAACAGGCGAGGCGCCAACTCTGCCGGACAGCGATCATCTGGAGGTTATAAAGCACACCGTTGAAAAGGCTGCCGGAAGAATAGTCGTTATCGGAGGAACCGGCAGCAATTATACACAGCATGCGATTGAATTTTCGCAAAAGGCTGAGGAATACGGCTGTGATGCGGTTCTATGCGTAACGCCATATTATAACAAAGCGTCTCAAAAAGGGCTTGTGGAACACTATACCGCTATCGCAAATTCTATTTCCATCCCTGTAATTCTCTATAACGTGCCTTCAAGAACCGGTGTGAATTTGTCTATTCCGGCGCTTAAAGAGCTGGCGAAGGTGGAAAATATAGTTGCCGTCAAGGAGGCAAGCGGAAACATCAGTTATGCCACAAAAATCAGAAAGGAAGTTCCTGAGCTTTATATGTATTCGGGCAACGATGATATTATTGTGCCTGTCATGTCTATCGGAGGAAAGGGTGTAATATCGGTTGTCGCAAATATTTTGCCCGAGGAAACCCACAATATATGTGAGTATTATTTAAACGGAGAAACCGACAAATCTCTTTCACTGCAGCTTCAAATGCTTGACCTTATAAACAATCTGTTCATTGAGGTCAACCCCATACCGGTAAAAACCGCCATGAATCTTTTAGGATATGACGTGGGAGGTCTAAATCTTCCCCTTTGCGATATGGAGGAAAAGAATCTGAATATACTCAAAAAATCGCTGGAGGACTACGGCGTAAAAAAACTATAAGAGGTTAGAACCAATGACAAACATAATTTTAAACGGCTGTAACGGAAAAATGGGCAGGGTTATAACCCGCATTGCCGAAGCAGATCCGGACTGTACCATTGTTGCGGGAATAGACATAAACAATTACTGCGAAAACGACTATCCCGTATATACCAACGCTGAGGAATGTATCGTAAAAGCGGACGTTATAGTTGACTTTTCGCATCCATCGGCATTCTTTGGTCTTTTGGACTACGCAAAAGACACAAAAACACCGCTTATTGCCGCAACGACAGGTCTGTCAGACGAGCAAAGAGACGCTCTTTCCGATGCGTCACAGCAGCTTCCCGTATTTTTTTCGGCAAATATGAGTCTCGGAATAAATCTGCTTACTGAGCTTGCAAAGAAAGCGGCGGCGCTATTGGAAGACAGCTTTGATATAGAAATTCTCGAAAAGCACCACAATCAGAAAATAGACGCCCCCAGCGGAACTGCTCTTGCTATTGCAGACGCAATTTCAGGCGAGCTGACCACGGTTCCCGAATATGTATATGACCGTCACAGCGTGCGCAAAAAGCGCTCTGCTAACGAAATCGGAATACATTCAATCCGCGGCGGCACCATTGTCGGCGAGCATGAGGTGATTTTCGCCGGTCAGGACGAGGTAATCTCGCTCAAGCATCAGGCGGCATCTAAAGAAGTTTTCGCAGTAGGCGCAATACGCGCCGCAAAGTTTATGAAAGGCAAGCCTAACGGCATGTACAGCATGACCGATTTAATCGGAGAAATATTATGAGTCTGATTCCGAAGGCCTGTTTCTTTACAGGTCACCGAATTATTCCTGCCAACAAGCGCAATATAATAAAAAGCCTTTTAAGACAGGAAATATTGAATAAAATAAATGACGGCGTAACGGTATTTATTTCCGGCGGCGCCCTTGGTTTTGATACCCTTGCGGCGGAGCAGGTCATAGATATTCGCGGCGACTATGATATGATTCACCTTTGTCTGTATCTTCCCTGCCATAATCATGATATAAGCTGGAACCCATCCGACAGACAGCGCTTTTATGATATTAAAAGCAGTGCGGATGAAATTTATTATGTTACGAAAAACGACTATGCTCCCGGCTGCATGAAAAAGCGCAACAATGCTATGGTGGAAGCCTCGGACTGCGGTATAGCATACATGACCAAGGCATCCAGCGGCAGTGCACAAACTGTGCGAATGGCAATGGAAAAGGGGATTGACGTGATAAACATAGCTGATATTAATTACGATGAAATTTATTCTGACGAAAATTTTTTTCAGTAAACTATTCTGTAGGAGAGCCGATAATATCGGCTCTCTCCGTTTATTGTTTTTCGAGCATATCCTCATGCAGAATCACGCCGTTTAAACGGAGCTTTTCCTGCAGCAGCGCAACATCAACTTGCTGAGCCTTTGTCATCATTGCCGCCGCAATGCCCGCCGCCTCTCCGGTTACCGCACAGCAGGGGATTACCCTGGATATATCCCACATTAAATCGGTTACGGAAATACATCTTCCTGCCGCAAATATGTTAGGACATTCTTTTGTGTACAGTGTTTCAAAGGGCACTTCATAAACAGGTCCCCTCTTTTTCCAGTTTGAAATCATACCGATTGAGGTATCGAAATGCTTGTGTTCTTCGGTGCTGTCAAGCTCATATTCTCCCACCAGCCTTCTCGTCATTCTAAGCTGAGGAATAGTGGGCATAGTCACCGGTATCCTTCCGTTCTTCCCTGCGTCAATAAGCATCTGTTCATGGGACAACTGTACCATTTCGCTGTTATCCCATGCGTCCAAGCCGGAAAACCGCCGTTCAATCAATGCTTTGTTATTGTCGGACTCCGGGTCTTCAGAATAGCCCAGCATGTTCAGCTTTGCGCCATTTTCTCCGCTGAAATAATACCAGCAGGCAAGCACATTCTTTGCCGCAAATTCTGCGGTTTTCAGTCCGCTGTACCAAAAAATATCAGCATCGCCGGTAGCGTCTACAGCAGCCGACACACGAATCGCCTGACGCCCGCTCTTATTTTCTACAATTATGTGCGTAAGTTTGTTGTCCTCCATTTTGGTCCGGCACAGCATTGTGCCGTAGAGGATTGTAACTCCCTCTTTTAACAACAGCCGTTCCGCCTCCATGGCAAAGAACTGGGCATTGTACTGTGTTTCAAAACGATGATTCATTCGCTTTTCTCTTGGACTGTCACTAAACCACTCTTCGCAGCGGTAACCCTCAAGTTCATGCTTTGCGGACATGCGTATAAGCTCCTCGCATATACCGAAGGAAACCTGTCTGCCCATTCCGTCGCAAAGAGGCAGGTATATTGTCACCAGCCCGGACGTGGCAAGGCCGCCGAGTATGTACGAGCTTTCCACAAGCAATACCTTTGCTCCCTGACGAGCAGCTGCCAGCGCCGCAGAAATTCCGGCAATACCACCGCCCGCAACAGCCACGTCAAATTCAGCTTTGACCTCTGTTTTCAAATGCTCTGTCAGTTCCATAGCTTTAACCACTTTCATCATTTCTTTCCGACATAGGAATATACTCTTTGTGAGACGCAACATTTTTATATGCCGGACGCACTATTTTACTGGTACTCATAAGCTCCTCCAGCCGATGTGCACTCCAGCCGGCAATTCTTGCTATGGCAAAAATCGGCGTATACAGCTCCAGCGGAAGCCCAAGCATACTGTAAACAAATCCCGAATAAAAATCAACGTTTGCGCTTACAGGGCGGTTCCTTTTCTCTTTAAGAAGAGTGGGAGCAATATTTTCCACCATTTCATAAAGCGCCATCTCCTTCTCCTTCCCCTTTTCCTTCGCAAGAGGACCTACATATTTCTTCAGAATTTTTGTACGCGGGTCGGACAGAGAATAAACCGCATGACCGATACCGTAAATAAGACCGCTTTTATCAAAGGCTTCTTTGTTAAGAATTTTCGTCAAATATTCCTTTACCTCATTCTCGCTTGTCCAGTCCTTAACATGCTCCTTTATATCATCGAACATCTGAACCACCTTTTTATTTGCTCCGCCGTGCTTCGGTCCTTTAAGAGACCCTAAGGACGCCGCAACCGATGAATAGGTGTCGGTTCCCGATGAGGAAACAACATGTGTTGTAAAGGTGGAATTATTTCCGCCGCCATGCTCTGCCTGGGCAACAAGGCAGATATCCAAAAGCTTTGCCTCCAGCTCGGTATACTTTTTGTCCGGCCGCAAAGTGTACAGAATTACCTCCGCGGTAGACAGATCTGCCGGCGGCGTGTGAATATAAAGACTGTGTCCCTTCTGATAATGATTGTACGCCTGATAGCCGTAAACCGAAAGCAGAGGAAACAGCGCAATCAGCTGCAAACTCTGCCGAAGGACATTGTCAACAGACGTGTCGTCGGCGCGGTCATCATAGGCGTAAAGAGTCAGCACGCTTCTTGCCAGTGTGTTCATCATGTCACTTGAAGGAGCTTTCATGATAATGTCGCGGACAAAGCTGGTAGGCAGCGTTCTGTAATCCGCCAGCACCTTGCAGAAGTCCGCCAGCTCGCTTTCTCCCGGCTGTTCACCGAAGATTAACAGATATAAAACCTCTTCGAAACCGAAACGGTTATCCTCCGTAAAGCCCTTAACAATATCCTCTATGTCATAGCCTCGGTAATAAAGCTTACCTTCGCACGGAATCATTTCACCGTCATCGATGGTGTAGGACTTGACCTCGCCGATTTCGGTAAGTCCGGTAAGCACTCCGCGCCCGCTTTTATATCTAAGCCCTCGCTTAACCTCGTACTTGTCGTAGAGCTCCGGGTTAATGCGGCTGTTATTACTGCATTTTTTTGCAAGACGCTCTATTTCGGGCGTTATTTCTGAAAATTTATTCATCTGTAATCTATCCTTTCCTCTTTATCATCAATGCCATGCGAACAGCAAGGGTGTGCAGGCTCACATACCGTCTGCGCATTTTTTGTGCCGTCACCGTTTCCTCAAGAGCAATTATTATTTTTTCCTCCGGTATACCGTTGGACATTCTTATTAATTTATCGCTGTAATCGCTGTTAACTATGCAGGCTTGAGCGTCATTCTGCAAAAGCATTATGTCACGTATAAAGCTCTGCCAAAAGGTCAGTATCAAATCGGCATCGTCCTTGTTTTCCTCAAGAAAATCCGAAATTTTATATGCGTCCAAAAGCTCCGTTGACAACAGATTTTCCAGCTGTTCAAAAGCGGCCATGCGCAGCGGAACAAAGCTTTCATTATTTAATATCTGTTCTGCTCTTCCGGCAATTCCGCCGGCATATTTAACGTAAAAATCAGAGTTGTCCGACAAATCCGGTCTTTTTTTCAACAGCCACGCTTTAAGTTTGTCATTATCAACCGGTCCGAAACGTATCTGAACACACCGTGAGCGCACTGTCTGCAAAAGTGCCTCATGGTTTTCCGCCAGAATTACAAAAACCGCATATTCCGGCGGTTCCTCAAGAACCTTTAAAAAAGCGTTCTGAGCCTGTTCGTTCATATCGTCGCCGTAAGCGATAATATACACCTTTCTGCCGCTTTCATACGGCTTGGTGTATGCGTCTGACACAACACTCCTGATTGTTTCCACCGAAATATTTTTTTTGCCGTCGGAGGGCTTTATATATAAAATGTCCGGATGCGTATCCGCGGATGCCATAAGGCAAGAGGAACATACGCCGCAGGGTGCGTTCCTCTTGTTTTCACATACAAGTGCCGCCGCAAAAAGCTGTGCCGCCTCATACGAACCAACTCCTCTTTCACCCTCAAAAATATATGCGTGCCGAGCCTCATCCCGTCTGACATTATTGATAAGGTTTTCCATAATATCCTCATGGAAAATGTCATATCCGTACATATTCCCGGCTCCTTTCATAAGCTGTCAAGTGGTATTGTGCCCTTGATGTCAGCGTTAAATTCTATACAGATTTCTTGCATTCCGGCAGGTAATCTCTTCAACATCTTGTGGCGAAATACCCTTAATTTCCGCCAGCTTTTCCGCAACAAAATGCATTAAAAGAGAGCTGTTCTGCGTGCCACGGTACGGCTCCGGCGCAAGGTACGGGCAGTCGGTTTCCAGAACAATTCTTTCAATCGGTACCGCAGCGGCGGCTTTCTGCACTTTTTTCGCATTTTTAAAGGTCAATGTTCCTCCAAATCCGAGATAAAATCCCAAATCCAGCACTTCACGCGCCATTTCCGCACTTCCGGAATAGCAATGCATGACGCCGCCCACCTGCTCGACATGGCGTTCTCTTAAAATTTCCAGGCAATCGGAATGAGCGTCCCTGTCATGTATTATAACAGGCAGTCCAAGCTCATGAGCCAGGTCAATCTGGCGGGCAAACCACTTTTTTTGCAGTTCCTTCGGCACGTCATCATAGTGATAATCCAGTCCGATTTCTCCCACAGCCCGTACCTTTTTATGTTCTGCCGCCCTTTTAAGCTTCTCCATATCTGCCTCTGTCAGCTCGCCCACCTCTTCGGGATGCACGCCGACCGATGCGTACAAAAATGAGTATTTATCCGATAAATCAAGAATTTCCTCCACCGATCTCATTGAATCCGCGGCATTCAAAATATATCCTACGCCGTTATCCTGCATTTTTGAAAGCAGTTCATGGCGGTTATCATCAAAAGCGCTGTCATTATAATGTGCATGTGAATCAAATAACATTTGTACCACTCCTATAACCAAAGATGCCGTACAACCGCAATAAGTATACCCAAAAGAGCACCGGCAAAAACTTCCTTTGGGGTATGCCCCAAAAGCTCCTTAAGGCGCTTATCGGTATCGGAAAAATCCGCTTTTTCCCATCGTTCCACAAGCTTGTTCAAAATCCGTGCCTGCTGTCCTGCAGCCCGCCGCACTCCTGCTGCGTCATACATGACAACCATCGCCAGCACAACGCAGATTGCAAATTCACTGCTTGAAAAGCCTTCCTCTATACCGATTCCGGCGGCAAGGCTGGTTACGAATGCGGAGTGTGAGCTGGGCATACCTCCGGCGCCTATAAAACGGCGGAAATCTATTTTTTTGCTTTTTACTAGCGTAAAAACAACCTTGAGAAGCTGGGCTATAAACCATGACATTATACAGGTCACCAATACGCTTTCTTTCCAAAAATTCATTGCTACGCCTTTCTTCTAATTAGCTTTTCGGCAAGAGCGCAAAGCTCGCCGCTGTTTTCGAAAATATCAAGACAGTGAATTGCCTTCCGGGTGTATTCCTCCGACAAACTGCGTGCCTTTTCGATACCGAACAGGGTAACATAGGTGGATTTATTGTTCTCAGCATCACTGCCTATAGGCTTTCCCAAATCTGCCTCATTTCCCTCGACGTCCAGAATATCGTCTTGAATCTGAAAAGCAATCCCCAGATTTTTGCAAAATCCGTCTATCGCATCAATTTGCTTCCCCTCCGCTCCGGATAAAATCGCTCCGATTACACCTGACGCACGGATTAGAGCCCCTGTCTTAAGAGAATGCAGATACTTTAAAAGCTCCTCATCCTCATCATGACTGTCAATATCCACAATCTGTCCGCCAATCATTCCGTCAGCTCCGGCAGCCTTAGCCAGCTCTGCCGCCGCCCTAATAACCGACTTTTTGCATACGCCTTCAAAATCACATGATATTGCCGTTTCAAAGGCGAGGGTAAGCAGTGCGTCCCCTGCAAGAATTGCCGTGGCCTCTCCGTACACCTTATGATTGGTCGGCTTTCCCCGACGCAAATCATCATTGTCCATAGCCGGCAAATCGTCATGAATAAGCGAATAGGTGTGTATCATCTCTATTGCACAGGCAAAGGGCAGAACTATTTCCGGCTCTTTTCCCAGCATTTTTGCCGTCATCATCATAATAACCGGACGCAGACGCTTTCCTCCGGCAAAAAGGCTGTATCCCATTGCCTCGTATATTTTCTTCTGGGGATTGTCCTTTATTTTTACGCATTCCCTAAGTGCGCTGTCCACTAAATCTATATATTTCTGCATGATTATTCCTCAGTAAAATCTTTCTTTTCGCCGTCAATTAGCACCGAAACCTTTTTTTCCGCCTTATCAAGCATTTGATTGCACTCCTTTGACAGCTTAATACCCTTTTCAAACAGCTCAAGACTTTCGTCCAGGGTTGTATCGCCGCTTTCCAGCTTTGCAACAATTTCTTCAAGCTCCTTTATGGATTTTTCAAACATAATTAATTCTCCTTTACCCTACAGTCACAGCTTCCGTCCGACAGTCGCAGACGGAAATCTCTGCACTTTTTCATATCCTCTACCGACCGTATTACGCTGCCGTCGGGATTTTCCGCAATTGAATATCCCCTGCCCAGAACCGACAGCGGCGAAAGGGCATCCAGCTTTGCCGCCAGCTGCGACATGATTTTTGTTTTTTCGGACAGGGAAAGCTTAAATGCCTGCTCCGCCCGTTTCATAATACCGTCCAGCCTTTGCCGGCTGTCATCAATTCTGTTTTGCGGTGTTCTGAGCTGCAGCTTTTCCACATACATCCGCTTATTGCCTATAAAATTGACCTCCGCCGATTTCAGCCTTCCTGCCAGCATGGAAATCCTGCTCATAAGCTCCAGCTGCGACGGCACCGCAATTTCCGCCGCTGCCGACGGAGTAGGCGCACGAAGGTCTGCGACAAAATCGGCAATGGTGAAATCCGTTTCATGCCCCACCGCCGAAATTACAGGTATCTCCGAGGCATAGATGGCTCGGGCGACAATTTCCTCGTTAAACGCCCACAAATCTTCAATGGAGCCGCCGCCGCGGCCAACAATAAGCGTATCACACAGCTTATGTTTATTAAAATACTCAATAGCCTCGACAATATTCTCCTTGGCACCCGCTCCCTGTACCAATGACGGATATATTATTATTTCACAGTAGGGATACCTTCGGGTTATGACATTAATTATATCTCGTACCGCAGCGCCGGTGGTGGCAGTAACCACACCGATTTTTTCGGGGTATTGCGGAATCGGCTTTTTTTTGCTTTCATCGAAAAGTCCTTCCTCCGAAAGACGCTTTTTAAGCTGTTCGTACGCCACATACAGCTCTCCAACGCCGTCGGGAGTCATTTCGTTAATATACAGCTGATAAGTTCCGCTTTGCTCATAAACACCGATTCTGCCTCTTGCAAGCACCTTCATGCCGTCCTCCGGCGAAAATGCAAGCCCCAAAGCGGCACTTTTGAACATAACCGCCTTCAAGACGCCGCCATCGTCCTTTAGGGTTATGTATAAATGTCCTGAATAATGACGCTTAAAATTTGAAATTTCGCCCTTAATCCAAATATCGTTTAATGCCGTCTGCCCCTCCACAACCCGTTTCATATACGCATTCAGCTGGGTTACGGTTGCTACTAACGGTTCCATTTGCTCCAACTCCTTTTTGCAAGCTCGGCAATGCCCACGGCATTATCGCAGGCAAGCTCTCCCGACGCAAAGTATGTCTGCACCTTCACATTTTCCGACAGATACCGCCTCAGCAGCGTGTTTGACGCAACGCCGCCCACAAACAGCACCCTTTCGGGATTACCGGAATTTATTGCTTCGGCAAGACTCTTTCCTATAAATATCAGCGCCGATCTCGCCAAAACACCTGCGTGCTCCCTGCCGATTTTTTCCGACAGCTTGTTCTCCATTCCCGACAAATTCATATATCCGCCGGAAACTGCGGTTTTAAGCGGAATTTCTCTGTCCGCATTAAGGCTAAGCGCGTCAAATTCCTTTCCGCAGGGAAATTTCATTCCCAGCCTCACACCCAGGCGGTCAATCAGCTGTCCCGCCGATATATCCTTTGTGCCTCCGATAATCTCCGTATCAAATCCATCGCCGTTCCATGCACAGCGCAGAATTTCGGTTGTTCCTCCCGACATATGCACCGCCGTGAAGGGCTTTCCCATCAGCTCTGTACAGTCTGCCGACACAATTCCCGCCATGATATGCCCGTCCTGATGGGAATACCGAAAGAGCGGAACTCCGAGAACCTTTGCTATCGTTCTTGCAAAGCTTTCACCGGCAACAAATACCGGCATATACGAGCCTTCAACACTTCGCGGTCGTGTTGAAACCCCTATCGCGGTAATCGCAGACACATCGGAGTCAAGGCCTTCCAAAAGGTGCGGAAGCTCCCTTACATGGGCAAAAACTCCCTCCGACTGACGTATCCCCCGTTCCCCCTCTTTTACATCGATAATTTTCCTTACCGACGCAGTATTCTCGCCGCAGAGAGCGACAGAGGTGGTATAATTAGACGTGTCGATTCCCAAAAACAGACTCATTTTTTTATCACGCCCGCAAGAACGCCGTTTACAAAGGCCGAGGAATCGGGCTCGTCAAATTTTTTTGCAAGCTCCAGCGCCTCATTTATGGCTACCTTTTCCGGAACGTCCTCCACATATTTAATCTCATAAACAGCCAGCAGCAACACTGCCCGCGCAACCTTTGAAATACGCTCAATGCGCCATCCGGAGGACAGATTTTTGCTGATGATGTCCAAAAGCTCCTCCTCGTGATCCATTACACCGGTCACTACGCCTTTTATATACGGCATTGCCGTCACGCTTTCGGGACGCTCGTTCATCAGCTGGTCAAAAAGAAAATCCAGCTCGTCCCTATGCTGATTTAGCTCAAAAATGAGCTTGAAGGCTTCGCACCGTGCCTGACTGCGTGAAAGTTTTTTGCTCATTGTCCAATCCTTTCATATATCCATTTAATTACATCAATATATATTATACCCTTTTTTACCGATAATTGCAAGATATTAGGCAAATAATTATTGACTATGAGGGCAAAATATGTTAAGATTATACTACACTATTTCGGAGATGGGTTTTATGGAAACATTTACTGTAATTATACTGTTTATTATAGGTCTTATTTTGATTATTAAAGGCGGAGATTATTTTGTGGATGCGGCGGCATGGTTTGCAGAGGCATTCGGCATACCAAAATTTATTGTCGGAGCAACCATTGTCAGCTTTGCCACAACTCTTCCCGAGCTTTTGGTATCGCTGTTCGCTGCGCTTCAGGGAAAAAATCTTATGGCAGCCGGCAATGCTATCGGCTCGGTAACCGCCAACCTTGGGCTTATTCTTGCCATTTCGGCAATATGCATTCCCGCTGCGGTAAAGCGCGGTGAATTTGGTTTTAAAAGCATATTAATGGCGGTGGTATGCGGTGTTCTGTGGCTGTTTTCAAGAAGCGGAAATATCGGTATTGCAGCGGACATTATTCTGCTTATTCTGTTTGCTGTTTTCATGGCGGAGAATATCTACTCCGCCCAAAAAAATAATTCCGAAAATGACAAACCCGAAATAAAAAAATCGGAGCTATGGCGTAACATTCTGTTCTTTGTAATCGGCATAGCCGGCATTGTAGTCGGCGCACAGCTGCTGGTGGATAACGGTAGCAGTATTGCGCTCATGCTGGGTGTTTCCGAGGGAATTATAAGCGTTACAATAATCGCCATTGGTACCTCTCTGCCCGAGCTGGTTACCACCCTGACAGCTATTGCAAAAAAACAGTCGTCCCTGTCGGTGGGAAACATAATAGGCGCAAACATTATTGATTTGTCAGTCATTCTTCCGGTATGTTCACTGGCGGCAGGAGGCAGCGCACCGGTAAATCCCCAAACCTATTCGCTGGACATACCCGTTTGCTTCGGCATAATTTTGTTATCAATACTTCCGCCTCTGATTTTCAAAAAATTTTCACGGGCGCAGGGTTTTGTTATGCTTGCGGCATATATTTTCTATATTGCATATGTTTGTATAAAGCTTTAAAGGAGAATTGCTATGATTTATGTACTTTTAACCGATGGATTTGAAGACATCGAGGCATTAGAGCCGGTGGATATTCTGCGGCGGGCAGAAATTGACGTTAAAACTGTGGGAATAAGCGGCAAAAACGCTGTATCCTCCCATGGCGTCACCGTTGTATGCGACATTCTTATCGATGAGCTGGACTCGTCTGACATGACTATGCTTTTCCTTCCCGGCGGTCCCGGGCATGTGGACCTGGACTCCTCCGAAAAGGTGCATGCGCTGATACGTTATGCCCATGAAAACGATATTTACATTGCGGCTATATGTGCTTCGCCGTCAATAATAGGCAAGATGGGGCTTCTGAAGGATAAACAGTATACCTGTTTCCCCGGATTTGAGGAAAAGGTTGTGGGCGGAACATATACCGGTGAAAAGGCTGTTCTGGACGGGAAAATTCTTACCGGCAGAGGCGCCGGTGCGGCAAGCGATTTCGGCTTTAAAATCGTGGAGATTTTTCGCGGCAAAATTCTTGCCGATGACCTTCGTCGGCAAATGCAGTATTAAAAAATACCGGTGGAGCGGAACAAAAGCCGCTCCTTTTTATTTTACTAAAAATACATTAACATATGATACTACATCATTAAGCGGTGATAAAATTGTCACAGACGGATAAAATCATTGAGAAAATGAAAATCAGCCTGACGGAATAAGACCCGATGAAGCTTCAAAATTATAGGAATATTTAGGATACGGGCTTGACGGATGCCAAAGTGATGGCGATATATTTGATGAGGCATATAAAAACCTCCGGGAGGCAATGAGGGGATATATACAAACAAAATTAGACAATGGTTTTGATATTCCGCTCCCAAATACTGCGGAGGAATATAGCGGTAAATTTGTTGTACGTGTACCCAAAAGTTTACATCAAGCACTATCCATTGAGGCAAAGCGAGAGGTGTATCACTTAATCAATACGCGTTGTATAAATTAAGCCGATATAATGATTTTCTTTCATATCTAATGGTAAATGGTTCAATTCATTAGCTTAGTTTTCTGTTCTCTTTCACAATAAATCATTCCTTTTCCAATTATTTTTTAATATTCGAAAAGAAAG